>JAAYGP010000078.1 GCA_012727625.1 Clostridiaceae bacterium | reverse complement strand
GTTGAATAAGGATAAAGCCCCTTTTCCGATTGTTGCTCAATAACTTTTCTTTTGATTTCAAGAGACGTTCTCCCTATACACGCTACATCATACAAGTGCTTTTTGAATTCCTCTTTAGTATTGCTCAAATACCCTATTCTTGGTAAATTAATAGTGAAAACTCCGATTGATCCGGTAAGTGGATTGCTGCCAAACAAGCCTCCACCTCTTTTACGAAGCTGGCCAATGTCAAGTCTTAATCTGCAGCACATTGATACGGCATCTTCAGGAGAGAGATCTGAATTAATGTAGTTTGCAAAATAAGGGATGCCATATTTGCAGGTTATTTTCATAAAGCTCTCCACAGCAGGGCTGTCCCAGTCAAAATCTTTCGTAATGTTTATGGTAGGAATAGGGAACGTGAATACCCTGCCTTTTGAGTCGCCCTCAAGCATTACCTCACAGAATGCCTTATTGAAAATATTCATTTCCTCCTGGAAATCACCGTACTTGTCATTTGTAAATTGCCCGCCGGATATAACAGGTTCATCCTTAAGTGTTTCCGGAACCTTTATATCAAAGGTCAGATTGGAAAAGGGGCATTGAAAGCCAACCCGGGTAGGCACATTGATGTTGAATATGAACTCCTGGATACACTGTTTAACCTGTTCATAACTCAAATTGTCATACCGGATAAAGGGCGCGCAGTAAGTATCAAATGATGACCATGCCTGAGCTCCCGCAGTTTCTCCCTGGGTGCTGAAAGTTGAATTTACAAGCTGCCCTAATAAGCTCCTCAGGTGTTTGGGTGGTTTACTTTCCACCTTTCCCGGTACCCCTCCGAAACCATCCATAAGGATCTGGCGAATGTCCCATCCGGCGCAATATGCACCGAAAAAGCCCAGATCATGAATATGGCAGTCTCCGTTTTCATGTGCCTTACGGACTTCAGGAGGATAAACCTCATAAAGCCAGTATTTCTTTGTGAATGCTTCCCGGATATAATTATTCAGGCCATTCACGCTTTTTTGGGTATTTGCGTTTTCTTGTATCTGCCAGTCCTTATCACCAAGGTAATCACTGAACATCTTAATTGTCTCGTTGATGAATGAATTGATTTCCCTGGCGCCGCTTCTTTTTTCCCGGTATAATATGTACGCTTTTGCGGTTTGGGCGTGGCCGTTTTCAATAAGCACATATTCAACAAGATCCTGTATTTGTTCAACCTCAGGGATTTGGTTATGATATTTTTCCTCCGCAAGTGCAATAACTTCGTCACATAGCCTTTGAGCTGTTTTGAAATCTTTGCCGCCGCATGCAACCGCGGCTTTAAAAATTGCTGAACTGATTTTTTCAGGAATGAATTTTTCGACACTCCCGTCTCTCTTTCGTATCTTTTCTATCATCTTTTGCCTCCCTGAGACATCTACATCTTGTTGAAAATATACTATCATAATACAATATATAGTGTCAACTATGAAATTTCTAAAATCTTTATGCAATTTGACCAAATACGGTTGAAATAATGATTATAGGATTTGTGTAATTTTTCGCCGAATTATGTTTATGTCTGTTGCAAATTGTAATAGATATTATTTGCTCTATTGCTATATAGTGTTGCTTTATTATGAAAACCAAAAACGTATTCTCTTTCTATTCGTGGTTAAAAAAGAAGCAGCATAACAAAACAGTAGATTGTGCCGTTTCAGATCATCAATAGAGGTGGCCGTCTTTTTAGCCTGTTTTCAGATTTTCCAGCATCATCTCTTCTTTAATTTGAATAATTCATTCATATATTGCAAATGATATCTGTGAAGTTGTTCAGTTAAGGCTGAACTTTAACGTGGTTTTACACGGAATAATCGGCGATTGACCATGATTCGGAATTTTACCCGAACCGAAAATCAGGAAATTACATTCAGAAGTTAAATTAATTGAAGTTTTGGGTTCATTAGCTTGGATTGGCAGGTGATAGGCTTTGGGAGAACACAATGATGTAAAAAAAACTTCCTATGACAAACTTATGAGAGCATGGCAAAACTCCATGGAACTTACCCGGGATTTTGAAATGTACTCAAAAAGTGTTGACGATGAGGAACTAAAATCCGTATTTAAGAAATTCGCAGAGGAAGAAGGTTTTCATGCTTCGAAATTCAGGGAATTACTGTTAAAACGGCAGAAAGAACAATTACAGTAAACATTTCATGAAATTTTCGGTTAGTTTAATAAACTAATGTTTGCAGGTTTTGGCAGTTTTTATAAAACCGGTTATATAATGAACAGACACGCATAGGTAGATTGCTCCTGGGGACAAAAGCATACTGATTTTTAAAACAGCGGCAATAATTAAACTTAAATAGAGACAAGACAATAAAATCGACGGAAATCTCCTGTACTGCTGTAACTCGTTTTTATTGTCTTTCTCGGTATGGCAGTTATTGCCGCAGTATTCCTCCAATTTCTTCTCACACAGCAATGCTTATGCTGCCGTTTCTTAGAATTTAAAAGGAATATCCAAAACTGATATTGCAATTTTATGTCTTAGGCTCACTTTCGTATTCTTAATATCAATCCATTGTTTGCTTTTTGCAAATTTGTGCTCGATGTCCGTATCAACGAATACCCGGAGCCTCCCCCTGTATATACAGTTTCTTTTTTAATAACTTTCGGATCTGTGATAAATATTGCGTCACAGCCAAAGGACGAAGCCCTCGTAAGCCTTGATATTCCAACAATTTAAAAATACCAGAGTAATAAACCCTGTAAATTTTTCGTTTGACAAAAACAGTATAACATCTTATAATGATTTGGCAAGTGATTTATATGCGGACATGGCGGAATTGGCAGACGCACCAGACTTAGGATCTGGCGGG
>JAAYGP010000077.1 GCA_012727625.1 Clostridiaceae bacterium | reverse complement strand
TTGTAACGCTGTATGACAGGCCTAATGCCCGGCCAGCCTCCATCTGTCCCGGATCTACGGACAAAATTCCGCTTCGCATTATTTCAGAAACATATGCGCTGCTGTTCAGGCCAAATACAAGAACGCATACGTTCAGCGCGGGAAGATTCATGCCAAGCAAGGGCAGAACAACATAATATGCCACCAAAAGCTGCACCACCACAGGTGAACCTCTGAACAAACCAACGTAGAACTTGCAAAATCCGTTCAGAATCCTGGGCAGCCTTCTATACTTCGGAACAACTTCTATGATGGCAATAACCGTGCCTATTACAATGCCTATGGAAAGACCCACGACAGCAATGTAAAGGGTGTTCTGAAGCCCGGTTAATACCCTTGTGTAGCCGTCATGTATATAAAATATTTCCCAGAATCTCGCTAACTTTTTCTCAAAATTCCCCATTTTTGTTCCCTTAACCTAATACCCCGCATGTTGCTGCGGGGTATTGTTTTTTTAGAGCTTACCTGCAATCGGCCATTATATTACATATAAAACTAATTCATTTTGTTCATTGATTCCGTTATAAAATGAGCCGGCGCTTCATCGATAATTACATAATCAATATTACCGTTCAGCATATCCTGAACCGCCAGAGAACCTGATTTATAAGCGACACATTCTACGTCATAGCCGTCAAAGCCCCAATCAGGATCACCTTCAACATAGAATTGGCCGGTGGTCCCTCCCTGAACACCAATTTTTGTGTCCTTATTTTTACTGTTAAGAATTTTTTCTACATCCTCCGCTGTTTTGAAATCATCGAATGTATTGTCGCTTTCTTTGACTATCAGCATTTGAGCTGCGTCATAGTATTTGTCGGAAAACATAACATATTCTTTTCTGTCTTCCTTTATAGTTAAGCCGGCCATGGCAATGTCAGCTTTGCCCTGACCTACGGAAAGACAAACAGCATCAAAATCCATGTTGCTTATAACAAGCTCTTTTCCCAGATGCTCTGCCAGAAGCGCCGCGATTTCCATGTCGATGCCAAGATATTTATCCCCTTCCATATATTCGAATGGCTCAAATCCCGCATTTGTAGCAACAACAAGCTGATCTTTTGTTGGATCAAGTTCTGCGGATATAACCTGCTCAGGAGTTCCGTCGCCAAAATACTTTTCCAATATTTCATCAAATGTGCCATCTGACTTTATCTTGGCAATAAACTTATTTACCTCTTCAAGAAGCTCCGGCTGGTTTTTGTCCACACCGAAAGCATATTCTTCCTGGGTCAGCGGAATATTAATAACCTTAAGGGCTTTACTCCCTGAACCACCACAACCGGTTAATGAAACCGTAAGCATTAACGTAGCAACAACCAAAGCAAGTATTTTTTTCATAATAATTCTCCTCATATAAAATTAATTTGTTAATACATTTTTATTTAACTTCCGGCTACTGGCCGGAAATCAACCAGCGTTTAATATTGTTTTAAACCAATTGCAAAAGTGACTGCAACAGCAAGTAACCCAATGGGAAAAGGTAACCCTTGCTATCAGAGTTTCTTCTGCATTCTTTTCTTATTGAATACTTATGCAAAAATCCATGAATTTCTGCATAAATATAAATTTACAGTATAAATATACATTTGTCAATAAGAAAATTTGGCATTCGCCGCACTTATGAAACTTACGTTACTGTTCACAGGTTCTGTTAAAAGATATTGCACAACAGACGGAATTTCATACTCATCCAGAAACTAATGTGTCCCGCCTATGCCATAATCATCAGAAGCATTATTTATAACTCACTCTTTGACGCAATATACTCACCTGCATCCTCAGGTGGATTGCCAATAATAATTTCTGAATAAGAACTTGCATTAACATGTTCAGGCGAATAACTTATATATATAATAGCCGCTGGCAGCAAAATGAAAATTACCAGTTTTTTTGCCATTCAATGAACCCCCTTTGGTCAAACTCTGTAACCAAAGAATGCCCTCCAAT
>JAAYGP010000076.1 GCA_012727625.1 Clostridiaceae bacterium | reverse complement strand
CTCTTAAAATGTCATCAAGTCCATAAACTATTTCAGCGCCGTTTTCTTTCAGTATTCTTTTTGTCCTTTTCCTTGTGTGTATGTCGCAGGCCAATACGTTTTTTGTATAATTCAAAATGGTTTTAGGGTTGTTGGAAAAGATTATTTCACAATCAATTCCATATTCCTCCACGATGGATTTATAATACTCAATATAATCTATACCGGTAAAAGGATGCTTTAAATAACCAAACAAATCCCTGAACTGCTTTTCGGTGAGAATGTCCGACCAGGGGTTTATATTACTTCTGTCCAGTGAATCAATATCCACAAGATGATTGCCAACCTCATCGGATGGATAGCTTAACATTAAGACTATTTTTTCAGCGCCTTTTGCAATCCCGTGAAGACAGACAGAAAAGCGGTTCCGGCTTAATATGGGGAAAATGACACCAATGGTGGTCTTTCCATATTTATTCTGTATATCCTTTGCTATGTGGTCTATGGTTGCGTAATTACCCTGGGCACGGGCAACAACGGACTCAGTTATGGCGACAATATCCCTGTCAAGAATTTCATAATTCTCCTGTGATGCTGCTTTTAAAACAATGTCGGTGATAATGTCTTCAAGCGCATCGCCTTTTTTAAATATAGGGGCGCGTAGTCCTCTGACCACGGTACCGACCAGTCTTTCCATAAAAAAACCCCTTTCAGCAGTGAGTATTTCATTTTCCAATTGTATTATACAGAATTTAATGATATAAGTAAAATAAATATATAGAATACTTGCCATAAGGAGAAATTATATGTCTGTCAGATTGGATTCTTACCGGGTTTTTTGTGAAGTAGCAAAAAAACAGAGTTTTTCAGGGGCGGCAAAATCACTCTATATGACCCAACCTGCTGTCAGCCAGATTATAATGAATCTGGAGCAGGAGCTTAACACCCGCTTGTTTACAAGAACGTCAAAAGGTGTAAACCTCACAACAGACGGACAGCTGCTTTATGAATATATAAGCTCTGCTATAAACCTTATTGAGGTAGGGGAGAAAAAGCTCTCCGAAGCCAGGGATCTTATGACCGGGGAGTTGAAAATAGGCGTGGGAGATACTATTTCCCGCCATTATTTACTGCCATATCTTGCAATATTCCATAATGATTCCCCGAATATCAAACTAAGAATTATTAACAGAACAACAATGGAATTATGCAGGATATTAAAATCAGGGGAAATAGACATTGCCGTGTGCAATCTCCCCGTAAAGGACTCTGCGTTGGATGTAAAGGAATGTATGCCGATACATGATATTTTCGTCTGTGGAGAGAAGTTCAAACATCTTGCCGCGGAACCGGTAAGCCTTGAAGAAATTTCAGAGCAGCCGTCAATTTTTCTTGAGCGTAAATCAAACTCAAGGCAATATGTTGAAAAGTTTTTTTCATCAAAAGGCATCAAGTTGCAACCGGAGATTGAACTGGGCTCCCATGAGCTGCTGCTTGAGTTTGCAAGGTTTAATTTCGGAATCGCCTGTGTTATTGAAGAATTTTCAAAAGATTACCTGGAAAAAGGGCTTCTTTACAAGCTGAGACTTGAGGAGGAAATTCCTGAAAGGGCAATAGGGTTCTGCTTTTTAAAAAGTGTATCCTTATCTTCCGCAGCAAGAGAATTTGTCAGCATTGTTCAGGGCTGAGATGATGTGTCTGCGCCTTTTGGATGGTCTCTGCCTGTATTTATGTTTCACATGGACAAAAATCTGAAAGCATTGTTAAAGTGCGACCTGATTTGCCACTGTTGTATTGAGGCATATGTGAACGAATTTTTATGTATGCCCGGGGTTGGATGGTGAAATTTCCTGTTGGTTTTCCTGCAAAAAATGTGTTTTAAACCAGAAGCATGCGGTTTTTTGTGGAATTTATTCGAAATATGACTCTAAATTCCGCATACTCATATTGCCTGAACCTATGACTTATAAGGCAGGAGATTTTAACGCATGCGCTATGACTCGCAGCATAAAGAATTGCAATTTACAGGGCGAAAGCATACGGGAATTCGAAGCCAAAAAATGCATCTGTGAATATTCCAGGTTGCATTATTTGCTCAAATAACCTGCCAGCCATTCCGCATTTTTGCCATACACCTCTGTTCTATTATCACATCTCTTTTTTATGATTTGGATAAAGATTCCTTTTGCCGATCTATACCTATATAACATAGTCCTGAATAGCAAATGTTGCTCAAGGTTCATTTGAGCAACGACATCGGAATAATAGGCAATCGGGTCAGGAATACCCGAATCGATAAGATCCTGTACATAGCCAAGGGCCTTATAGGATTTATGTGCGGTTTCTTTTTTGTAAGGATTATAAAAAGACTCACAAATTTGAAAATAAATTCCTTTTTTAGTTTTGATTTTTTGAGAAAATAAGCCATGAAATCTCCTCCTATAACACCATATAACACCATCTATTATACACTAAAAAAATAATTTTTGCAAGTGTTCTTTTAAAAAAAAAGCGCATATTTGCGCATATTTCCTGAGTTTTGTTTATTAGTTTCTCCTAAAAATTATGGTGTTAAAAGTCTAAAGACGGGAATTTCAAAAATACTTGAAACAGGATGGCCTATGTGTTAATATGGAATACAAAGTGAAAAAATTAACAATGAAGCATTCTAACCATCTGCTTGTATGCTAATTGGTTATTTGATACACGGAAGGAGAGTAGTATATGCAAACAAATAATAAAAAACTTCTGGCTTGGGTTAAAGAAGTAGCAGATATGTGCCAGCCGGATAAAATTTACTGGTGCGACGGTTCTGAGGAAGAGAACAAACGGTTGCTTGAAGAAACCGTAAAAAACGGATCAAGTGTGAAATTAAATCAGGATAAACTGCCCGGATGTTATCTGTTCCGTAGTGATGCTTCCGACGTAGCCAGAGTTGAAAACCGCACCTATATTTCATCCGGAAAACAGGAAGATGCCGGCCCCACAAACAACTGGATTGACCCGGTCGAGCTGAAGAAAACAATGACCGAGTTGTATACCGGTTGCATGAAAGGCCGTACAATGTATGTTATTCCGTTCTCAATGGGTCCTATCGGATCACCTATCTCAAAAATTGGCGTTGAAATTACGGACAGTATTTATGTTGTTATAAATATGCGTATTATGACCAGGATAGGTTCGAAGGTTCTTGAAGCTCTTGGAGAAGATGGTGATTTTGTTCCATGTCTGCATTCCGTCGGCGCACCTTTGAAGGAAGGTGAAAAAGACGTGGCATGGCCTTGTGCTCCTATGGAGAAAAAATATATCAGCCATTTTCCGGAAGAAAGAACCATTTGGTCATATGGTTCAGGGTATGGGGGAAATGCGCTGCTTGGCAAGAAGTGCTTTGCTTTGCGTATAGCTTCCGTTCTGGCCAGGGATGAAGGCTGGCTGGCAGAGCATATGCTTATACTCAAGATTACAGATCCCAAAGGAAATATAAAATATATTACCGGTGCTTTTCCAAGCGCTTGCGGAAAAACAAATCTTGCCATGCTTGTTCCCACTATTCCTGGTTGGAAAGTTGAAACCATCGGCGATGATATTGCATGGATGAAATTCGGAAAAGACGGCCGGTTGTATGCCATCAATCCGGAAGCAGGTTTCTTCGGTGTTGCTCCGGGAACTTCAATGAAATCCAATCCAAACGCGATGAAAACCATCAGCAGAAATACCATTTATACCAACGTTGCATTAGCAGACGATGGCGATGTATGGTGGGAAGGCATAGATCGCGAAACCCCGGATCATCTGATCGACTGGAAAGGTAAGGATTGGACACCGGATTCAAAGGACTCCGCAGCTCATCCGAATGCGCGTTTTACGGCACCTGCAAGCCAGTGTCCGTCAATTGCGCCTGAATGGGAGGATCCGAATGGTGTGCCCATTTCAGCCATATTGGTAGGCGGACGTCGTCCAACTACAATTCCATTGGTGCATGAAAGTTTTGACTGGAAACATGGTATATTTATGGGTTCCATTATGGGTTCCGAAATTACCGCGGCAACCATATCAAGCAATATAGGGCAGGTGCGCCGTGATCCGTTCGCCATGCTTCCGTTTATAGGATACCATGTAGGCGATTATCTGCAGCATTGGCTTGATATCGGAGAAATGACCGAACCTGATAAGCTGCCGAGGATCTTTTATGTTAACTGGTTCCGCAAGGATGAAGACGGTAGATGGCTGTGGCCCGGTTTCGGCGAAAACAGCCGTGTTCTGAAATGGATATTTGAAAGGGTTTCAGGAGAAGGAAAAGCTGCCAAAACACCTATAGGTTACATGCCTACAATAGATGCCATTAATACCGAAGGGCTTGATGTTTCAAAAGCTGATATGGAAGAATTATTAAGCGTAAAGAAGGATGAATGGCTTAAAGAGGTTGAATCCATTAAGGAACACTATGCCAATTATGAACCGAAACTTCCACAGGAGCTTAAGAATCAGTTGAGCGCGCTGGAAAAACGGTTGAATGAAGCATAAAAATCGGATATATCAGGATGACAAATAAAAAATGCCGGCAGGTTAACAAAAATTCCCACCGGCATTTTTGATTGACAAGTTTAGATGCAATTCAGTGTAATCAGTATTTCCGGTATAATACAAACAATAATTCCATCTTTTAAATAGTTTTAAATTTTGGTTACTGTTCACAGGTTCTGTTAAAAGATTTTGTGCATATAGAAGGAAACTTTTTAGAAATGAAGCTCCTGTTTCCGCTATTGCACAATATCTTACCTGTTAAGTTACTGAATCAGGGTGTGAACAGTAACCAGGAAGTTGTTTCATTCGCTGTATACGCGGTGATTTCATTGATTACGGGTTTTAGGTAAAATATTATAGTAAATTAAGTATGACCAGGATAGTGGAGGACTTTATATTATGGAATGGAAAAATATAATTTTTGCCATGGGATTGACCCTGTTTGCAGGTTTGTCGACGGGAATAGGAAGTCTTATGGCATTATTTGCAAAGAAAACGAATACAAGATTTCTTTCTGTAGCTCTGGGATTTTCTGCAGGTGTAATGATATATATATCAATGATTGACATATTTTTTAAAGCTCAGACCACTCTTGTTGAAGCCTTGGGGAACAGAAACGGACAATGGCTGACTGTGGGGGCTTTTTTTGCAGGGATGATTGTTATTGCATTAATTGACAAATTAATTCCCTCCGGTGATAACCCTCATGAGGTTAAAAAAGTTGAGGATTTGAAATGTGAAAAAACTTTGCCGGACACGTCAAAACTTTTAAAAACAGGTGTTTTCACTGCTTTAGCCATTGCCATACACAATTTCCCTGAAGGTATTGCGACCTTTACCGCAGCGGTCAGGGATCCCATGATGGGTGTAGCAATAGCCATAGCTATTGCTATACATAACATACCCGAAGGAATCGCAGTTTCCATTCCTGTGTATTATGCAACCGGCGACAGAAAAAAAGCATTCAGGCTGTCATTTTTATCAGGATTGTCGGAGCCCATAGGTGCATTGTTTGGATTTCTGATTCTCATGCCGGTTATGGACAGTATTGTCTTTGGTGTTTTATTTGCCTCTGTTGCGGGCATTATGGTTTTTATTTCCGTGGATGAATTACTGCCATCAGCCAGAGAGTATGGTGAAGCTCATCTGTCCATTTATGGTCTTATGGCAGGAATGATGGTTATGGCTGTAAGCTTACTGTTATTTTCCTGATGGAACATATGAAATTCAGACCCTTATTTAAAGTTATTGTGAATAAAGGCATATAGTTTTGATAAACGAATATAACGGATAAATGAATATGCATACTGCAATTCGTGCGTTATAAATCGTGCATAAGAAAATAAAAGTCTCCTTATGCACGGATATGTAATAACAAAATCTATGTCACCATCATCGCCGGCATCCGGCATTCCCATGAACCAATGCTTCATTACGCATAAATCAATAAATCAGAATCGGGGAATAAGAACCTGATCTGTTTTTTGGTTACTTCTGAGTGAGGTACTCATGGGATTCCCTGAGTTTTTCAATAATTGGAATGTTTTGCGGACAGGCAGCTTCACAATTTCCACACTCAATACACTGTGAAGCGTCCTTATTCTGGCTGATATAGTATTTCATATAGTTTTTGCAGGCCTGGGCATCTTCATTGTACATTGATGCATTATTTACAATGTTGAATATCTCCGGAATAAGAACCCCTTGCGGACAGGGCTGACAATAGTTGCAGCCTGTGCAATGAACTCTGGTTTTACTGAGATAAACTTCCCTGACCTTATGTACTAAACTCAATTCTTTTTCATCCATGCAGTTGGCCTTTGCGTCTTTAAATATTCTGATATTATCCTTTAATTGCTCAAGGTTGCTGACCCCGCTTAAAATAACTGCGATTTCAGGGAAATTGTAAAGCCAGCGGAATGCCCACTCAACAGGTGTCCTTTTTACTTCAGCTTCATTCCATATGGCTTCTATTTCCGGGGTAACACTTGTTGCCAGTTTTCCTCCCTTTAAAGGTTCCATAATAACAACCGGAATGTTTTTGGAACCGGCATATTTTAGCCCCTCAACACCAGCCTGTTCATACATATCCATAATATTCAGCTGAATCTGGCACATATCCCAGTCAAACGAATCAATCATATTTTTGAAAACATCCAGAGTATCATGAAAAGAGAAACAAATATACCTGATTTTACCGTTATCACTGGCTTTTTGCTGAAAATCAATTACTCCTAAACTATTGAAAAATTCCCAGTATTTTTTCTTCATGGAATGCAACAAATAAAAATCTATATGATCAGTGT
>JAAYGP010000075.1 GCA_012727625.1 Clostridiaceae bacterium | reverse complement strand
GTTCAGGACAGCCGTACCGGATGTGGGTTTCAGCATAGTGGCAAGCATACGGAGCGTGGTAGTTTTGCCTGCGCCGTTTTCTCCGAGAAGTCCGAATATTTCACCCTTTTCAACGGTTACAGATAAATTGTTTACTGCATTAACATTACCAAAAGATTTTGATAAATTCTTAATTACAATCATTAAAAGGCTCCACCCGTAATCTGTTTTTTAAAACGGTAAGTATATTCATCAGGCGGGTTATATACAAATTACCCTGAATAGCAATCCCGGAATTCAAACATGGCTTCCTTTATGACTTCACAAACAGTAGGGTGGGGAAAAACAATCTGACGTACATCCTCAACCCTCATTCTGTTTTCCACCATAATTGCAGCGCCATAAATAATTTCAGAAGCATAACTGCCTATCATGTGAACGCCGAGAACAACTCCTTCCCTTTTGTCTGTTATTATCTTTACGATACCATCTCCGCCCACATTCTCGGCAACATATCTACCGCAGTACGCAAGAGGAAGCTTCACAGTTTCAACCTCAAGGCCTTTTTCTGCGGCGCTTTCCGCTGTATCCCCAACAAAGGCTACCTCCGGGCTTGTGTAGATTACTGACGGTATTGCATGATACCGCATTTTGTCCTGTTTACCAAGAATATGGTTAATACAAACCTCCGCTTCCCTGCAGGCTGTATGAGCAAGCATCATAATACCGTTAACATCACCGCAGGCATATATTCCGGGAACATTTGTCCTTAAGAATTCATCTGTTTTAATTCTGCCATTATGAACTTCTACCCCCACTGTTTCCAATCCAAGATTATCTACATATGGTTTTCTTCCTATGCTTGCCAGAACCTTGTCCGCTTGTACAGATTTTGTCTCTTCCCCTGTTTCATAGGTAACCTCCCCATCTTTTATTGAGGTTACTTTTGCAGACAAAATAAAATCTATTCCTTTTTTCTTATAGTTGCTATATAATATTGAACTTATTTCTCCATCAAGGAAACCGCCTATGTGATCCAGCATCTCAATTACTGTTACCTTGCTTCCCGCAGAATTAAAATATGAGGCCATTTCCATTCCAATAACTCCTCCGCCTATTATCGCGAGCCTTTCAGGCACATGCTGAATATCAAGGATCTCACGATTTGTAAGCACAAAACCATTTTGATAGCCTTTGTCAAGCCCCGGAATCGGCGGCATCGACGAAACGGAGCCCGTGGCTATCAAAAGTTTCCTGGATGTATAAACCACATCCTGAACCTTTACATTAAAAAAGCCGTCGGAAGTTCTGCCTGTAATCATGCCTTCACCCATTACAACGGTAACATTATTCTGCTTCATTTTCATGAAAACACCTGATATCAGGGCTTTAACAACTCTGTTTTTTCTGCTGATCACAGTCTTGTGGTCAAGGGTTACATTTTCCGCAACAACACCGAACCTCTTTCCCGCTCTGGCGTTATCCGCTATTTTAGCCGAGTATAAAAGGGATTTTGACGGAATACACCCCTCATTAAGACAAACTCCTCCAAGTGAACTTTTTTCTATCAGCAAAACATTAAGACCCGCATGGCCTGCTCTTTCAGCCGCATGATAACCGCCAGGCCCTCCACCGATTATAATCAAATCATAAATCATACCAGCGCACCCCTTTTAAAACACCCTTTTTACAATATAATTAAACATCTCAATTTAAATTTCGATGAATTGTAAGATATTATATCATGAATTAATTAAAAGCGACAGTTGTATTAGTCTATTAACAAGAAAACAAAAAAGGCGGGATCATTCCGCCATTTTGTTTTACTGAATTATAAATAAATCGAATATAAAGTCCCCATCTCATACGTGGAATTGGGTTACACTATACATCACTCACAATACTGCCGTCGGTTCCTATAATAACTTCTCTGTATGGAATTATCTTTTGGGCATTAAGAAGAGCCCTTTTAACAGCATGAACAATTCCGCCGCAGCAAGGTACCTCCATCCTTGTCACAGTAACGCTTTTTATATTGTTTGCCTTAAACATCTCAGTCAGTTTTTCAATATAGTAGTCAGGATTGTCCAGTTTCGGGCATCCTATTACGGTTATCTTCCCGTTAATAAAATCATTGTGGAAATTACCATGTGCATATGCACAGCAGTCGGCAGCTATTAAAAGGTTTGCATTATCAAGGTATGAAGCGTGGGGATGAATAAGCCCAAGCTGTACAGGCCATTGACCAAGCTTTGAAGAAATGTCCCTGTCGCCTTGTTCTTCATAAGTTGTATCTTTCACAACAGAGGGGCTCTTTTGCTGATTTCTGTCCATTCTCATAGCTCTTTGCCCCGGGCATCCGTCTCCTGCAAAACCAGTTTTGCAACCTTTGCTTTTCTTTTTCTCCGCCATCCTTTTCATGACCAATTTATGATTATATTCAGCAGCATCCTTTTCAACTATCTTTATCGCACCTGTAGGGCAATTCGGAAGACAATCTCCCAAGCCGTCACAATATTCCTCGCTTATGAGTGTTGCTTTTCCATCTGCGAGCTCTATTGCTCCCTCATGGCATGCATCAATGCACAAACCGCAACCATTGCACAGTTCCTTGTCTATTTCAATAATTTTCCTAATCATTGGAAAGCCTCCTTTTCTTATATCTTTATGACTGCAAAATCGTTTCATCCCGCAAGACCTGAGTTGAATAATTTTCCTGCAAAATCCGCAAATTAAGCGGAAATCAGTTAATCCTCCGTCTGTAAGGACAAAAGTTTCAGGGTCATTTGATAAATATTGAATTCTTCATATACAGTATAATATTATTAAAATCAGGAGTCGGTAGCCATGGCTACAAAACAGCTGTATTTCTCATAAAAGGTTACTATTCAGAGGAAGGTTAACAGCTAAACTCAATTTTTTATAAAGACAATTTTACAGCTGTCATTAAAGCAATTTATCATCCTTTAACAGGGTCACAAGCCGTTTTTTATATTCGAGGAATACTTCGGTATAAAGCATATTACGGTTTCTTGGCCTTTCAAACTCAATTGCAACATTATCAATTATTGTTCCCGGTCTTTTGCTCATTACAAAAATTCTGTCCGACAGGTACACTGCTTCTTCAATGTCATGAGTGATAAACAGAACGGTTTTCCGGTGGTTTTCCCAGACTTTTATAAGCCAGTCCTGCATATTGATTCGTGTTAGTGCATCCAGTGCCCCAAAAGGCTCGTCCAGAAGAATAATGTCTCCGTCCATAAGCCAGGTTCTAAGAAGAGCTGCACGCTGACGCATACCCCCGGATAATTCATGGGGGTATGCGTTTTCAAAGCCTGCAAGCCCGAATTCATTTATAAGGACTTCAAGATTTTTAATATCGGCTTCTTTCAATTTTCCGGACAATTCGAGAGGGAGAACAATGTTTTTTATGACAGTACGCCAGGGAAGAAGCAAATCCTTTTGGAACATATAAGCAAGACGGGGGGGATTACTTCTTATATCCTGCTCATTAACCATAACAGTCCCTGAAAACTCTTTCTCGAGCCCTGCAATGGTTCGAAACAGTGTGCTTTTTCCACAGCCGCTGGGACCTATGACAGAGATAAAGCTTCCCTTTCCGGCGGAAAGATAAACTTCTTTAAGCACAGGAAGTTTTTCACCACCTATTTTATATGTCTTACTTAATCCTTTTATATCAACAACCAGCCCCATTATTATCCCCCTGACGTCTTCTTAAAACTTTGATGATGCATACAATATTTAAACTCCTGAAATTCTCCTCTCCTATCTCCTGTTTAAAAATTCATTCGTAAATGCCTTTGAAACATCCACACGATCTGCAATAAATCCGTATTCATAAAGCCAGTTCATATACCTTTCCCAAACCTCCTGTTTTTGCATCCCCCAATAGGGAGCGTCATCCTGATATTTTGAAGCGAGGAATTTCTGGCTCTCAACAACCAATTCCCTATCCAGTTCAGGTGTGTGCTTAAGCAATATTTCAGCTGCTTCTTCAGGGTTTTCCATTGAATAATAATAGCCTTTTTCAACCGCCTTCATAAATTTTTCAACCATCTCTTTTTCTTTGCTTAAGGTCTCTTCGCTTGTTATGATTACAGGCGTGTAATAGTCAAAAACTTCGGACACCTTACCAAGATCAATATAGTTAAGCTCCATTCCCTTTAATCCGGCTTCAATTCCTGCCCATCCTTCAAAAATCCAGGCATAGTCTATTTCCCCTGTGGCAGAAGCCTGGAAAAAATCCGCGTCTCCTATGGTTACTATTTGCAGCTTATCGGGATCCGCGCCGTTCTTTTCCATCAGGTAGCGAAGCGTCGCTTCCTCAATTGGTGAGCCCCAGCCTCCGTATTTTTTGTTTTCAAAATCCTTTGGCGAAACTATTCCTTTTTCTTTAAGGGAAGCAAAGCCGGATGTATTGTGCTGGATCACTGCAGATAATGAAACTACAGGTACATTTTCACTGCGGGCAAAAATAACATTTTCCTGATAACTGATTCCAAATTGAGCCGAGCCAGCGGCTACAAGCTGTTCCGCAGTTCCCTCCTGAGGTTGCATTATCTCCACCTCAAGACCTTCATCCTTAAAAAAACCTTGTTCCAATGCAGCATAAAGCCCCGTATGATTTGTATTTGGTGTCCAATCCAAAACCACCGTTATTTTTATACCATTTTGGTTGGAACACCCGGCTAATATTATGGAAATAACTATCAATATTAAAATTAAGCATAAAAAATCAGCTTTCTTCATAAAAATCAGTTCTCCTTTTAATCAGCTTTTTTTCAAGATAAGTCACCAAAAAGAACATACCCAAACTCAACACAATAATTATAAAAACATCAGCAAATAAAGCTGCTGTTTTAAATGTTTTCATGGAACGGGTTAAAAAAATACCAAGCCCTTCCTTTGCGCCCACCCATTCAGACAGCACTGCACCTGTCACGCTGTAGGCTGCGGCAATTTTCAAACCTGAAAAAAACTGGGGCATGGCCTGCGGCACCTTGACTTTCCATAAGATCTGCGACTGCGTGGCTCTCATTATCTTTAATAGTTCATCCAGCTCAGGCTCTGTTGATGTGAGCCCCTGAACAAGCCCAACTGTAATGGGAAAAAAGCAGACAAGAACGACAATAAGTACTTTTGGCAGAATCCCAAATCCAAACCAGACCATAAACAGCGGAGCAAGGACATATAAGGGGACAGTCTGACTTATAACCATATACGGCCATAATATGTTGTATAAAATTCTATACCTTACCATTAAGAGTGATATTACGGCAGAAAGAATCAAAGCCGATAAGAACCCTGAAATAACCTCCAGCATCGTCACAGCCCCATGACGCATAAGCAGTGGAAATGATTCAACCAAGGCAGTGAAAACCCGGCTTGGTGCAGGCATTAAATAGTCCGGTGTTTTTAAAATATACACTGCCCCCTCCCATACCATTAATGCTATGGCAAAGGATATGGGCAGACTAATCCTGCCTGTATTTACAAATCTTTTCATCCATCGTCACGCCTTCCGGTTTATAATCAATCTTAACTATGGATACAACCCGCGCAGCACCCTCCTGAATACAAATGCAATTTGCCTCTTTAACAATATCCAGAAGAACGTCCAATTCTCCTTCCATTGTAGTTTCCATCGGACCAACCGTATATTTGACGCCGCTTTTTTTTATATACTCAATAACCTTGTCCACCACATCATATATTCTTTCTTCCGGAACAACCGGCAAAACCTGCAGACTTAAGTTTGACAGAGACATGTCAAAACCCTCCTCCTGTACATACTTTCCTTTAATTTTCTTTGATATGGTCTGCTATCCTCCGATAAGACCATTGCCTTTTGTTAATTTCCTGTTTTTGCTCTCCTGATACTCTTTCATATAGTATTGTTAACAGCAAAAAACCGCCGGGAAAGGCGGTATGCATACAATTCCCCTTCCCTACGCCGGTATGACCCGGATCAGGTTATGCGGTCGAAGTTGATTACTTCCTCTCAGCCGGCTTCTACCGGCTCCCACAGGCATATGTTCAATTTGGTCAACCTTATGATATTACATGAAACAAACACTGTCAAGCAAATAAGCAAATCAGTTTCTGTTTTTTAGCACCACTGGTTACTGTTCACACCCTGACCTGATTCAGGTTCTGCCAAAGCTGCCCCGGAAAATATCACCGCCTTAGGGAATTTCGCGGTAGCTCTTGCAGCCTATGCCGATGATTCCCTGGAAGAAAACACGCCTGGCGTTAATGTTTCACAATATTATAAGGATGCTGAAAAAGTCTACCATTATGCTTTGCTTCCGGCAGACGGTGAACAGCACAAAGATGAGACCCTGCCTGTCTTAGTGAGTCTTGGTAATATGTATCTGGACAATAACAAAATTAAAGAAGCTTATGCCTGTTTTCAGGCTGCCCGCAAAATCAACAGCGATTATTTCCCGGCAGTTGAAAGGTTATAAAACACCTACATGGCGTTAAAACAGCATAAAAAGGCGCTCGAGCTTATATCTGAACATAATAAATACCCTGTAATTGTGGCTGGTTTTATCATGGTGCGGAACATATGAGGGAAATCAAGCTTAAAAAAAATCTGTGGAAAGGAGAATATCCTATACATTAATAATCGTTACTGTTCACAGGTTCTTTTAAAAGATATCGTGCAACAGAAGGAAACTTCAGCGACGGTACTGCAGAACGTTCTTAAGCCTTTGTCAGGATTTTTCACTTTCAGTCCTGTAGTCTGAAGGAGTTCTGCCCGTAACTTTTTTAAACACGCGAGTGAAATAGAAATAATCCTTAAATCCGGCCTTTTCAGCTACTTCGTTAACATTCAGATCAGAGACTCTTAATAACTTTCCGGCATAACTAATCCGAAGATTTGTCAGATATTCTGTGAATGTCTGTCGTGTGTTTTTTCTGAAAATCTGGCTGACGTATTGGGTTTATTGTGAATTTTTCAGATATTGTCTGTATGGATATATCCTGTGCGAAATTTTCGTTAACATACTGCAGTATTTTTCTGAATGATTCATTGCCGGAATGGATTAAAGTATCTTTTAATCCACAATTTCATCAAATATCAGAAGCGCATTGTTTTTCCTCGTAATTCACTTTTTCCTGAAAGTACAAGGACCCCTTCTGATGTAAGCGGGGTCCTGGTATTTTGACAGGTATTTTTCAGCAGTATAATATATTTGTTTTTTACCGAGAGCAAACAAGTTTATGAAAGCCCCAAGGCTTCAAGGTGTCTTGTGATATGTTTCTTCAAAGCCTCTTTATACTCTTCTTCATAAGTATGAAGAACCTGGAACATTTCATCCCTGAATAAAGACTCCCCTTTCCCGTCATTTGCCATAAGCAAAAGCCCGTATGTTATGTGCATGACCTGGCGGGAATCATCTTTATTCATTAAGTCAGGCAATTCGGAATCTGTCAGACTGTCAAGAGAGGGTATATTTTTCACATCCGCGCTTATGTGATAATATTTTCTTGCCTCATCAAGATGCTCCAGCGCAAAAGCATGCATTCTTCTGTAAAGATCCGGTTTGTAGGCGGCAACAATCCTCAAAGCTTCAAGCCAGTTTGTACCTGCTGTTTTTAAATGGTAATTCCCTCCGGTTCTCTCTCCAACAACAGGAAAAACTGAAAATTTGTCACTGCCTGAATGATCGCTGATTTTATAGCCGAAATGGTTGGCAATGTCCACATGAGCGGAAAATTCCTTTTTAAACTGCTCCAAATCACCGATGTAATCAATACCTTTCTGGAATTCACCACAGAATCTGGGTGCCAGGCTCGTCATCCCGACTCCTGCCTGAACCAGCTCGGATGCTACAAAATAATGAGACGCGGGAGTGGTTGATGTTAATGTTTCATCTATTGACATTTCAAAATCTATCGGTCTTCCGCATTTGGCAATTAAATTATGATATATATCAAGAGTGTGGTGTATGGCCTTTCCATATACACATGCCATCCTGATCAAATCATCAGTTGAAATGAAAAAACTTGTTTCAAATAGCTTAATTTGTTTATTTTCATATCTTGTTTCCCATTTCTTACGTTCCTCTTCAGAAAAGCTTTCGTATTTTTCTCTCAGTGTATTAATATCTTCATCTGCGGCTTTATTGTCAATATGATCGGAACAATCCAGGGTTATCATGGACATTCCGACATCCAGGGACATTTGAACCTCCTCGGCTGTCTTCAGGTGATCCCCGTCAGCACCATATCCTTTTGTATACCCCTCCTGAAAAACAGCCCATGCAGCCGCGTTAACAACATCATTATAGTCTCTGCCTGTTAAATTCAGCTCCCTGATGGATTGCTGTGCCAGAACCGGAAAAACATCCTTATCCCTGACAGTGGCAATATGTCCCGGTGAAGCCAGACCCAGACGGTCGCCCAACCCTATTGTGATTTTATGTCCCCTGTGGGGTGTGGGATTCATGAACGAAAAAACCCTTCTCATCACCTGGCAATTGGCATTTGAAAGAGGACATACCCTGGTTTTTACACCGTTTATATAAAACTCGCTGCCATCAAGACTGCTTAATCTGCCATCCTCTCCATGAACAACGAGTCCTTTCCCGGATTCATCACGGTACATAAAAACAAGCGTATCACCAACAGATTGAACTGAAGCGGGATATATTCCATACTGCTTGAAGTTTTTCTCCGCCTCAGCCTTAAAATTCTCAAGCGACATCTTCGGACGTTCCAGAAGTTCTCTCCAGTTACCCATGTAAATTCCCCCTTTAAGCATAAAGTTATCAACCGCTTTTTTTATTATACCACTAAATTGCTTCTTATAGCACATTTTGTCTGAACCGGCCATTTGATATTGTGCAATAAAGGTTACTGTTCACACCCTGATTCAGTTGCTGATAAGGTCAGATATTGTGCACAATATCCAATGAATCAGTTTTATCGCAGACAGTAACTGTTTTACTCAAACTTATAAATTGTAGAATGCTTATACTTCTCTCCTGCTCTCAGGACAGGTGAAGGAAAGTGCTTATGCTTCATTGCATTGGGAAAAAATTGCGTTTCAAGGCACAGACCGCTCCATTTCCTGTAATGCACACCTTCTTTTCCGGTCAGCCATCCATTAAGTCCGTTTCCGGTGTATAACTGTATTCCGGGTTTTGCTGTACCTTCATTCTTCTTTCGCTTATCGGATCGTAAACCTCAGCGCAGTATTCAAGACAGCTTTCCTGTTTATTCAAGACGAAATTATGATCATATCCTTTAGCCAGTCTGATTTGCTCATAGTCGGATTCTATCCCATGTTTTATTGCCTTAAACTTGCCACGCTTGTCCGGCACGTACAAGGATATAATTGCAGCTCCGTAATTAGTAATCCAGGCTTTTAAACCGTTTCTGTTCTGTAAGGAATATATATAGGCTTCCCGGCCATCTGAAGAAATTCCGGATAATTTAATTTCCATACACCTTACCTCCATTTTGCAACACCATTATATCAACTGTAAAAATCTCTTGCAATTACCGGCTTTATTATAAACTCATAGCATAAAACAAGTTACTGTTCACCGCAACAAAAACAGACTCCCTTTTAAATTTAAGGGAGCCTGTCACCGCTGCTGTTCAGCTCTTCTTTAAATTGAACATTGTGGTTATGAACATTCAATTTCATACCCGCGCTTACACTGCCGTGAATAAGGCGGTTTTTGATAAGGCTTTCTGATTCAATTATAAAAAAATTGGTCTACAAAACCTTTTGTAGTCTTTTTTCAATATCATTGTAAAAACGGTCAACATAGCCTTTTATATACAGCCCTATATCAATGGAATCATCTTTTATCAGGGGAGTTAAATCCATTGCATAGCTCATGGCCTCTGCATTATCTGTTCCATGGGATTCAGCATAGGTTGCGTTCGCTCGTCTTCTTCCCTCCGTAGCCAGATCATACCTCTTACCACCGCATATCTGTGAATCATGTACTCCAAGAACCGCTGCGGCGATATTAGGATGAGCGGATACATCAAACATAACCTTATCTTCATCATTAAGCCAGTCAAGCCCTCTCCATACTTCGCAGCCATAAAGCCTTTCTGGGCTTTTTTCGTGTGGAAGAGCTCTTATTGCATTAATCACCCGTATAGTAACCGCAACGTGGGTGTCATGCTTGTCAGCAGGATTATGGGTGTATACTACCTGAGGGCATGCTGCCTCAATTATTTCTTTCAGTTCATTAACAACAGCATTGTTTTTTCCGTCTTTCACTTCACTGCTTGTATAGTTTAAAAGAGCCATGGAACCATATTCGCCCACATATGCTGCTTTCTTCTGCTCAATTTTTCTTACTTTCTGCATTTCCTCATCGGTATAATTTGCATAAAGATCGTCCCGGGGACTTCCTGCACCGTTGGTGACTACAACCCCCGCAAACCATTTGTCATTTTTGCCGAAACATTCCAGAATTCCATGGTAAGCCATGATTTCTATATCATCCTGATGGGCGGAAATGGCCATATGCGTGGTTCTTTTAACTGCTTCATCCACAGGTTTTCCATCGGGAATAAATAACTCAGCGCCCTCTTTTACAAATTTCATAATACTGATTCACCCTTTCTTTCACGTATTTTTTTATTTTTCTGTACTGGTTTTCTTAATCCCGGAAAAGCAATCCTGGCTATTTAACTTCAGGAAGGCTTGCTGCCGCAATGGATTGTCCAACTCTCCTGTTCGATTCATCCGGCAGATGAAGCTTTATTTTTTCAGCAAGTTCCGGAAATTCCGCCTTAAGAACTTTTGATGCATTATCAATGATAACATTTCCGCCTTTCCCTGATGTTACCCTGCCAAGAATAAGTATGTGCTTTATATCGTAAAAAGAAGCATAATGTGCAATTGTGTAGCCAAGATATACGCCAATTGTTTCAAAAATCCTTTCTGCCCTCGGGTCACCTTTTTTGTGAAGTTCCTGTACAACTTTAAGCTTTTCAGCAGGCGTAAGGTCAGGATCCAGTTCTATACCTGCCTCAGGCGCAAGTTTTATAACTCCGTCCTGGGAGAAATATTTAACTCCGCAGCCGTAGTCGCCGGACCATTCATCCACCATTGCCTCCGGATTAAAATCCACAGGAACAAACGCAAGTTCATTCAGCCAGCCCGTGATGTTTCCATGGCTGTCCACATATCCGCCGGCTTCGCTGGTGCCCATTGCAATACCCAGCACATTTGTGTCATTAAGATCCATTGACCCCGCAAGTGCTGTAACATCACCGTCGTTGGCAACTTCAAAAGGTATATCCCCCAGTTCATGAACGGCATTAATCAATATATCCTTTACTTTCCTGTCGAAAATTTCTTCAGGCACTTTAATAAACAATGATGCCACCATAACCCTGTTGTTTACATATATTCCCGCGGAGCTTATACCGACAGCGTCAACTTTTGGCATGTGGGCTGCCGCTGTTTTCAGCGCTTCAACAATTTCTTTGTAATGATAATCAGGATCGCTCTGTGTTTTTGGATGCCACACAACTTCCTCGGAGTATACGGGTTTTCCGTCAATAACTGCGGAAACTTTTCTGTCACTCCCGCCTAAATCCAGTCCTATCCGGCAACCTTCGAGATGTCTTCCCACGGGTTTTGTGTTCTCATTTGAATCAGGAACATTATCAATATCCGTGCCGATTACTGTAAACTCTTTTTCATATACCCGGCTCATAAGTTCCGCGTCAAATTCCCTTAACCCGCCTTTTTTATATGCATTTTTAATATAATCTGCAACATATTGAGGACCGCCGATTATTATCTTCCATCCTCCATGAATCCAAAGTATCGTTTTTACAAACCGCTCGATATAAAACAGGTTATCCTCGTTTCTGTTCTCTTTTTCGTCAAATATCACTGTATTGTATGTTGATATCTGACCGTTTCCTCTTTCCACCGCAATCCTGACAGGAATGCTGCTGCCTGATTCTCTGACTGCCTCAAGAAAAGCCTTGTTTTCCAATGCCGCCGGTCTGAATTTTTTATCCAGTACCGGAACAATTTTGGGTTTTGCGTTAAAATCAAAGTATGACATTATTACACCTCCGTCATCAGTATATTTTTTATATTCTTCCGCATTTTTGGCCTATCAAGGTGTTTGTAAGATATCTGCCCGTTCCGTATCACTCAAAGTCATTCCATCAGCCTATTTAAGACTGTAACGCCCAGGGGCCGTTCCCATGCCGGCTGCTTTCAGGCTTAAATCAAATGTATTTTTTTACAATGCTTTTCATCTGGTCAAATTTTTCTTCCATGTCAGCAACCATTTTAAACTGTGTGCGTGTACGATCCAGGTTATGTTCTTCACGATGTATCTTGAAGTATGTATCACCGCTAAGATAATCAGTTAAAAATCTCATTCCGCATTCAAAAGTCATAATTTTCGCGGCAAAGGGCAGATACTCAATTTCCAGCGGAGTTAACGAATCCCTTGTCTGCTCCAGGAAACCCTTTGTAAACTGCTCAAAAAGAGCCAAATCCATATAAACCTTTGACAAGTCCTTTTCATCTTCATCTGCAGGGTTTGCGCCTGAACGGATTGAGTCTCCAAAATCATAAAGTGACAAGCCGGGCATAACAGTGTCCAGATCAATAACACAAACTCCTTCTCCGGTTTCATTGTCAATCATAACATTATTAAACTTCGTATCGTTATGTGTTACCCTCAAAGGCAGTTTACCTTCGTTAAGAAGATCAACCAGTACACATGTATCTGATTCCCTCTTCATGACAAATTCAATTTCATCCTTAACAGCGGCCGATCTGCCTTTGATATCCTTTTTAACCGATTCAAGAAAAGCCTCATAGCGTTTTTTTGTATTATGAAAGTCCGGAATTGTTTCATGCAATGTGTCTGCCGGGTAGCCTTCAAGAAGTCTTTGAAATTTACCAAAGGCTTTGCCCGCGTTGTTAAAATGGCCTAAGTTTTCAACGACCTGGTATGTGCATGCGTTTTCAATAAAAATATAACCTCTCCAGTAGTCACCCTCGGGGCTTTTGTAAAAACATCTGTTATCTTTGGTTGGAATAAGGTTAAGGGTTTCCCTCAGAGGATCTCCGTTTGCTTCTATTATTTTTTCCCTCAGGTAACGGGTAACCCCTGATATATTCTCCATCAGCTGTTCAGGGTTTTTAAAAACATTACTGTTTATTCTCTGAAGTATATATCTGTGTGTGCTCCCATCCTGTTTTCTGAAATATACAGCGAAAGTATCATTAATATGCCCGAAGCCATGTGGCTTCGCTTCGATAAATTCACCTTCGAATTCGAAATTACTTACAACACTTTGAAAATCCCATTTTTGACCCTTGCTCATAACATATCCTCCCATAAATCAGCGGGATAAACACCGCGTTTTACCATTTCTGAAATTGCTCTTTTAACAACAGGTTTATCTTCCCTGTAAGTGACTCCGTACCACCTCTCTTCTGACGGAAGAACTCTTACAACCGCTTTGCCGGAGGAAATAAGACTATCTACCACAGAAGGCAGAAAATATTCTGCTTTTTCAGGATTATCCTCATTTTTCCTTAAAAATTCAGGGAAACCAGCTTCCAATTCGCTGAAAATACTGGGAGTGAACCCCCACATATTCATGGAAACAGTGCTTCCCTCAGGGATCAGTACCCAATTTCCCCCGTCCTCGGTGTATTTTGTGCCGTCTTCGAATCTTTGAATCTTTGTTCTTTCATGAATTTCCTCAAGATACCCCTCTTTGTTAACCGTGCAGACACCTCTCGCAACATGTCCGTGCTCCGTTAAAGTATTCTCAAGCTTGAATCCGACCATACAATAGTGATAAAGGGAATCCGTATCCTTAAGGTTCATAAGATAGTTTCCGATTTTCTGAAAAGATGAGGGACCATAGAAATCATCCGCATTTATAACCGCAAAGGGAGTGCTTACATAATCTTTACAGCTTAAAACCGCATGACCGGTTCCCCACGGCTTCTTTCTTCCGACCGGCACCTTAAATCCTTTTGGCACATCCTCAATACTTTGATAAACATACGCAGTGTCCACCAATTTCTCAATTCTATTGCTGATGTTTTCCTTAAAAGCTTCCTCAATATTCCTGTTAATAATGAAAACTACTTTGCCAAAACCTGCTTTCAGGGCATCATAAATGGAGTAGTCAATAATAATTTCGCCGTTCTGCCCCACCGGGTCTATCTGCTTAAGCCCTCCGTATCTGCTGCCTATACCCGCAGCCATTATGACAAGCGTTGGTTTTTTCATGTTTTATCGACCTTCTTTCCGTATTTTGTACACGAATTAATGGTTCCTTGTTTTCCTTTGTTCTGCATTTGCATGCTTGTAAAACCTGAACTTTATTGTTTTCTGTTTGTGAACTATTCAATTCATCCGGTGCCTGAACAGTTTCACAACTCTCAATAACCCATGGGGTTATTTTTCTGCCATCTCCAGGAATCCTCGCACATTGTGTCAAGATCCCTTTTTGCAACCCATCCCATCTCAATTTTTGCCTTTGCAGGATCAGCGTAACAAATGGCAACATCCCCGGGTCTTCTTTCAACTATTTTATATGGGATTTCCCTTCCCACGACTTTTGAAAAAGCCTTAACCATATCAAGAACGGAGTATCCCTTTCCGGTGCCTAAATTGTATGTTACAACACCGGGATTTGTCTGAAGCTTTTCAAGGGCTTTTATATGTCCGATAACAAGATCAACCACATGTATATAATCTCTTACACCTGTACCGTCATGTGTGTTGTAATCATTTCCGAATACCTTTAGTTCCTTCAGCTTTCCGATTGCGACCTGTGTAATGTACGGAACCAGGTTGTTCGGAATTCCATTGGGATCCTCACCGATTCTGCCGCTCGGATGTGCGCCGATAGGATTGAAATACCTGAGTATTGCTATATTCCAGCTGTTATCTGCCGTGTATAAGTCCCTGAGTATCTCCTCAATCATCAGCTTTGTTCTGCCATAGGGGTTTGTGGCCTTTAAGGGGAAATCCTCGGTTATGGGAACTCTCGCCGGATCACCGTATACTGTGGCGGAAGAGCTGAAAACCAGATCCTTAACACCATGTTTTATCATTATATCGCAAAGGTTAAGCGTTCCTGTAATATTGTTATGGTAGTATTTATAAGGGATTGATACCGATTCGCCCACCGCTTTGAGGCCTGCAAAGTGCATAACCGCATTAATGGATTCTTTTTTGAAAATATCGTCGAGTTTTTCTTTATCAAGCAAATCAACCCTGTAAAATTTAAGTGATTTTCCGGTAATCTCCTGAACTCTGTTAAGCGACTCTTCCTTGCTGTTTGACAAATTATCCACAACAACAACTTCAAACCCGGCTTCAAGGAGCTCGACGCAGGCATGACTGCCTATATAACCGGCTCCTCCTGTTACCAATACAGACATGATTGCACCTCCATTATATTTAATCCGTCTTTTTTGTATTATTAAACTACAGTTGCAGCTATTCTCAGTATACACTTTTATTTTATTGCGGCAAGGCTGATTTTTCTTTAGCTTAAATGTCAGATTATTTGCACTTTTGGTCACTTTAAAAAAACTCACATTTGCGATATGATGTATATATGGTTTCATGCATTGCTTAAATTAATTATGTTAATTCATAAAACCTCAATAATGGGTTATTATGCGTGAAATACCAGACTTTCAGGTGGTTTGTTCAGATTTGTATCTTAACAACGGGTTCTGCAATGAAATCATGTGCAGTTAATCTGTCTATACGGGGTATATTATGGATTATATCAAAACACCATTAAAAAATGATCTTGTTATAAAAAAAATTGTTACCATACATTATTTTGAGTATGCCAAAGATTATGTATTTGAGGGTGAGAAGCACGATTTCTGGGAGTTTCTGTATGTTGACAAGGGCGAAGTGGAAGTTATGGCTGATAACCTGGGCTATAAGCTGAAGCAGGGCGAGATGATTTTCCACAAACCGAATGAATTCCATAATGTCTGGGCAAATGGCAGAGTAGCACCAAATCTTATTGTTATATCCTTTGAATGCAAATCACCGTCAATAAGCTATTTTAACAATAAAATCATCAATATCGGTGACAGTGAAAAAGAGCTGCTTGCGAATATACTGAGAGAAGCCAGAAACGCATATTCATCCCCATTGGATGACCCGTCCCTGAAGAAGCTTGAAAAGAAATCCCACCAGCCGATAGGATGCGAACAGCTTATAAGAATTTATCTTGAGCAGCTATTAATCAATTTAATTCGTAAAGGCAGCAAGCTTAACGTTGCAAGCAAACCGTCATCATCGGTAAAAAACAGGTCGGACACGGATTTGGTGAAGAGAATTATAAATTTCCTGAAGGAAAATGTTCACACTTCCCTTACCTTTGACGATGTCTGCAGGTTTTCAAATCTCAGCAGGACAAACCTGAAAGTATTGTTCAAGGAAAAAACAGGCCTTGGTGTTATGGAATATTTTAAAAATCTGAAAATTGACGAATCAAAAACAATGATTAGAGAGGGCGAATATAATTTTACTGAAATTGCCCATCGCCTTGGCTATTCTTCCATACACTATTTTTCAAGACACTTCAAAAAAGTCACCGGCATGACCCCATCTGAATACGCCTATTCAGTCAAAATAAAAATTTGATCCAATTGAAAAATGTTACATAACACCACAAGCCCCGGCCCGGAGTCAATGACCCCGGACCAAAGAGTTTCTTTTTACTTAATTTTTGATGTCATGCCCGGAAACATCTGAAAGAAACTTTATTATACCGTCAACTGACGGCGGACAACCGGGCAAATATTTTTCAAAGCATGATGTGCAGTTGCCTACTCCGATTATGCCCTTATAGCCTCTGTATGCCTGGCCTATGCATATCTGATCAGCAAACTTCTCTGTAATCCCGCTTTCATTTAGCTTTTTCAACGCACTGACGAGATTGCTGTAGCAGGCTGAGCAGGCATCTGCTTCATCCACTATGTTTAAATACTTCTTCTCTTTCTGAACAATCTCAACATCGCACAATTGATCTGAATAATCATCGTGGATGCTTACAATTTCTGTCTCATTGCTTATCGGTATGCCTGAATTTTCGTTATGAGCAATAGAGATATATTTTATTTCATTATATTTATAGCCCAATACTTTAGCAGCATATGAGTCAATGAGAACCGGATCAAAGCCTGCCACTATTCTGTTAAGTTTTTCGGGACGCCCGCCTTCCTCGAAATATGGATCAGGGCAGATTGCGTCTGCTATAATCAAATCCTGCTTTATAATTGCATTAAGATATGCTATTGGCTTATGAAGTCCCAAGGTGTGAAATTTCCTTTTTTCGCTATCGGGAATAAGTCCCTTTAAATTTTTAAGCGCGCATGTTATTTTGGTCTGGCAGTGACCTTTTATTAAAGGCACATTAATTAAATAATCCAAATCGAACACCGTTTTACATATCTTAAAGCTCATACCCTTATAGGTTTTTACAATAAAATCATCGTCTTTCAAATCAATGAGAGGAATGTTATACCTGCGGGATATATCTTCATACCCGCACACTTTATATGCCCGTTTTGTACTGTCGCCAACCCATGAGCTTTCTATAATTTTGATATTATTAAACCCTTTATCAAAAAGATACCTTATAATGCCTTCAACTATTTCCGGATGGGTGGTTGCCCCCTCTTCTGCAGGTGAAGCACATACAAGATTCGGCTTTATGCCTATGGCTATATTCTTATTCTTCCCGTCCAGAGGGTTAATTCTGTTTAAAAGATCCAGAGTCATCCTTAACGGTTCGCAGCCCTTTGCAATATATAATTTATTCAATATTAATCACTCCTTAATTGCCGCAGCGTAGGACACACCTTTCAAAGGCCACATTCTCACACTTTCGTTTTCTCCAACAACAATTATAATCTGCAAAGGATGTAACGTAAAGTAATTACCGGATTATAATCAGGTTATAAATAATTTCTTTGGGGGTATAATAAAAAAAAACTGGAAAGCGTGATTTAATGCGGGTTGGAATACCAAAAGGGTTATTGTATTGCAAATATCATCCTTTCTTTAAGACATTTTTCGGTGAATTAGGGGCTGACATTGTTACATCCGGTGATACAAACAAAAACATTATGGACATGGGTGTGAAATCATGTGTTGATGAAGCATGCCTCCCAATTAAAATATACCATGGCCATGTATGCTCAATTATCGATAAATGCGATTATTTAGTCATACCAAGAATTATGAGCGTACGCAGGCATGAATATATCTGTCCTAAATTCTGCGGGCTGCCTGAGATGATTAACCACAGTATACAAGGCTTGCCGGAAATTACATTTGAACCTTTGTATATGCAGAATGATTCGCAGATTTATAAATGGTGTCTTTCCGCCGGTTCGGTTGTAACTGGCAGGAAAAGTAAAATTAAAGAGGCCTTTGAACTTGCATTGAAAGCACAAAAAAGGCACAGTACAGGAATTAATATTCCCGGTGAAAATTTGACAGTAATGCTTGCAGGGCATCCCTATATTATCTACGATGGTTTCCTGAACATGGGGATTGTTAAAAAACTCCGCAGCAGAAAAATAGGGATAATCACTGAGGAATTTGCAAGCAAAAGTATATTGGAATCACAGATTAATAAATTAACAAAAAGGCCCTTTTGGACTTTTCAGCGAAATCTTTACGGGGCTGCGGCAGCTTTTTATCATCAGCAAATAATTAACGGAATTATATATTTATCTTCTTTTGCCTGCGGCATTGATTCCGTTATTGTGGAGCTAATCCGTTTCAGGGTAGGCGAATTTCCGCTGCTGGTTTTAAAACTCGATGAGCATACGGGTGAAGCAGGAGTGGATACACGTATTGAAGCCTTTATAGATATGCTGGAAAGGAGAAGTTTTCATGAAAATCACCATACCCCATATGGGAAACGTTTATATAGCAGCGAAAATCCTGTTTGACAGCCTGGGTATTGACTATGTTATCCCTCCTCCAAACAATAAAGAAGCATTAATGCTCGGTTCAAAGTATTCACCTGAAGAAATATGCCTGCCTTTTAAGCTCATGATTGGCAATTATATTGCCGGTATAGAAAAAGGAGCAGACACAGTACTTCTGGTAAGCAGCTGCGGCCCCTGCCGTTTTGGGGAATATGCCGGGCTGCAGGCAAAAATATTAAGGCAATTGGGATATAATATTGAGTTTATAGTAATTGATCCTGTTAAAAGTACAGGATTCAGGGAATTCTTCAATCGCATAGGAAAGGTGGGAGCGGAAAGCAAAAAAAATAACATTTCAAGGTTAAACTCAATCTTTACCGCATATACAGCCATGTCCCTCATGGACGAAATAGAAATGATGGCTCACGAATTGGCAGGCTACGAAAAAAACAAAGGTGAATGCAGACGACTTCTTTCATCCTGTAAAAAAGACGTTTTCAGCTCTAATGACCCTGCTAATGCTTTGCGCATTCTCAGGTCATACCGCAATAAATTAAAACATCTTTCAACAGACAGTAAAAGGAATCCGCTGAAAGTTGCGATAATGGGTGAAATATATACAGTAATCGATCCGTTTCCAAATTTACACATTGAAGACCTGTTAATGAAAGCAGGTGTTTCGACCTATAGAAAACTTACGCCGTCCTGGTGGGTAAGGGATACGCTTTTAAAACCTCTTGGACTTAACTCAAGACATCTTCTGGAAGCATCCAATGAATTTCTTCCCCACTATATTGGCGGGCATGCAAGGGAATGTATAGGGGAAGCAGTTTTAGCATCAAGAAACAAATTGGATGGAGCTATTCAGATTTTCCCGATGGGCTGTATGCCGGAAATTGTATCAAAATCAATATTGCCAGCCATATCACGGAAGAAAAATTTACCTGTATTATCTTTGGTGGTGGATGAAATGACCGGTGAAGCAGGATATATGACCAGGATCGAGGCATTTCTTGATTTGCTTGAAAGGAGGCGTGAAAATGTACGCGTTGGGAATTGATGTAGGATCAGTCAGTACAAACATGGTTCTGCTGGATTCGAACAAGGATGTTGTTGAAAAAATATATATAAGAACAAAGGGACGTCCCATGGAGTCGGTTAAAACCGGCCTTTTAATGCTCAGTAAAAAATATGATGACAAACAAATCCGGGCTGTCGGTACAACAGGAAGCGGCCGGATGATTGCCTCCATCCAGGTCGGTGCTGACATTGTGAAGAATGAAATTACTGCCCATGCGATTGCAGCTATAAATATAGACCCTGAAGTGAAAACCATTATTGAAATAGGCGGGCAGGATTCAAAAATAATTCTTATCAGGGATGGTGTTGTTATTGATTTTGCAATGAATACCGTATGTGCTGCAGGCACCGGCTCCTTTCTTGACAGGCAGGCCGAGCGTCTTGATATCCCCATTGAAGAATTCGGGGATTATGCCTTAAAAGCAAAGGTTCCTGTCCGGATAGCCGGAAGATGCGCCGTGTTTGCTGAATCAGACATGATACACAAGCAGCAGCTGGGTTATAACAACTACGATATTATTGGCGGTTTGTGCGATGCACTTGTTCGGAATTATCTCAGCAATGTTGCAAAAGGAAAAGAAATACTCAGTAAGGTCATTTTTCAGGGTGGCGTTGCAGCTAACAAAGGAATCCACCAGGCATTTGAAAAAACACTTAATCTTCCGGTAATTATTCCCCCTCATCATGATGTAATGGGAGCAATAGGAGCTGCCATCCTTGCGTGCGAAAAAACAGAAACAGAAAAAACAAAAACCGGGTTTAAAGGTTTTTCCATCACAAATGATGAGTTTCAATCCCGCAGTTTTATATGCGGCGGCTGCCCCAACCAGTGTGAAATTGTCAGCGTT
>JAAYGP010000011.1 GCA_012727625.1 Clostridiaceae bacterium | reverse complement strand
TACTAAAAGGCAAGACAATATCCAAAGATCTTCATGCTGTTATAAGCCCGGGTTCGCGGCAGGTTGTGGAACACTTGATCGAGAGCGGGGAATTAAGAGATATAGTAAGTTCAGGTTTCAGAATTTTAGAAAATACCTGCGGGCCGTGCATTGGAATGGGTTGTGCTCCGGGAACCGGGGCAGTATCAGTCAGGACATTCAACCGTAACTTCAAAGGCCGCAGCGGAACAGGTGATGCCGGCGTTTATCTTGTTAGTCCTGAGGTTGCTGTTGCGACGGCCATAAACGGGTATCTTACTGACCCCAGGGAGCTGGGCGATTATCCTGAAATCAGCATGCCCGAGAAATATATTATAAACGACAACATGATTTTAAGCCCGTTGCCTCCGGACGAGGCAAAAAAGGTTGAAATCAGGAGAGGACCCAATATCAAACCATTGCCTGAGTTCAAACCTTTAGAGGATGATTTGAAAGGTAAAGTGCTTATCATGGTGGAGGACAACATAACAACGGATCACATTATGCCGGCCGGTGCTAAAATTCTGCCCCTTAGAAGCAATATCCCCGAAATTTCAAAGTATGTTTTTGAAGCACTGTACCCTAATTTCCATGATAAAGCGAAAGAATTCGGAGGAGGTTTTATTGTCGGAGGAGAAAATTACGGTCAGGGTTCAAGCAGGGAACATGCCGCGCTTGCTCCGAAATATCTGGGAATTAAAGCCGTTATAGCCAAGTCCTTTGCCCGCATACATCAGGCAAATCTTATTAATTTCGGTATCGTACCGTTAATATTTGTTAATCCTTGTGATTATGATATAATCGACGAAAATGACGAGCTGGAAATTCATATTGGTAATCTTTCGGATGAATGTCTGTTGTATAATAAGACAAAGGAAAAGGAAATACAACTTACGCATTCATTGTCCAAACTGGACGCGGAAATTCTAAAGGTTGGCGGGAAACTGCCGTGGATAAGAAAAAATATGGAGATGAAATAATATGAGCAAAATTACGATGAAAACTCCCCTTGTTGAAATGGACGGGGATGAAATGACCCGCATCATCTGGAAATATATAAAGGATGAGCTGTTGCTTCCGTTCATTGATTTGAAAACTGTGTATTTTGATTTGGGTCTTGAAAACAGGGATAAAACCGAAGACCAGGTAACTTTTGACGCAGCGGAAGCCACAAGAAAATATGGTGTTGCGGTAAAATGTGCCACCATAACACCAAATGCTGCAAGGGTTTCGGAATACAATCTTAAAAAAATGTGGAAAAGTCCAAACGGCACGATCAGAGCCATTCTGGACGGTACTGTTTTCCGTGCGCCCATACTGGTTAAAGGCATAAGGCCTTTTTTCAGGACATGGACAAAACCTATAACAATTGCGAGACACGCCTATGGGGATATTTATAAAAACACTGAAATGCGTATTGAAAATGCCGGAAAGGTTGAGCTTTTATACACCCTGGAGGACGGAACGGAAAACCGTAGCCTGATTCATTCATTTGACGGGCCGGGTGTTGTAATGGGCATGCACAATACCGACAAATCGATTGAAAGTTTTGCGAAAGCCTGTTTCAGCTATGCGTTGGATCTGAAACAGGATTTGTGGTTTGCATCCAAGGACACCATATCAAAAACCTATGATCATCACTTTAAGGATATTTTTCAGGAGATTTACGAAAACGAATACAAGGTGGCTTTTAAAGAAGCCGGTATTGAATATTTTTACACCCTGATTGACGATGCGGTTGCAAGAGTTATACGTTCAGAAGGCGGTTTTGTATGGGCATGCAAAAACTATGACGGTGATGTGATGTCAGATATGATCGCAACTGCCTTTGGCAGCCTTGCCATGATGACTTCGGTATTGGTTTCACCGATGGGCTGCTATGAATATGAAGCTGCCCATGGAACAGTTCAAAGGCACTATTATCGCCATCTGGAAGGGAAACCAACTTCAACCAATTCAATGGCCACAATTTTTGCCTGGACCGGAGCCCTGAAGAAACGCGGTGAGCTGGACGGGTTGAAGGATTTGTTTGAATTTGCGGAAAAGCTGGAGCAGGCATCAAAGCAAACGATCGAAGATGGTATTATGACAGGGGATTTGGCTGCTCTATCAGATCTTCCGGAAAAGAAAACGGTCAATACTCTTGAGTTTCTGCAGGAAATAAGAAAAAGGCTTGAGTGTTAAGTTACCGTTCATACCCCATCCTGATTCAATTACTGATCAGGTCAGATATTGTGCAATAGCGAAACAAGAGCTTCATTTGCAGGAGCTGTAAAGCTGATAATACATCTCAAAGCTTCATACCGCTAAAGTTTCTTTCTATTGCACAATATCTTTTAACAGAGCCTGTTATCAGTAACCGAATTTCCGGGAAAAATCAAAAAATACCTTGACAATTATACACAGTGAAGTATAATAATATTAGAATGATTTGCCAACAATAATGATTTTGACGAAAGCGTATATTACGGACTTTCATCCGATAATGGCAAACCTGTCGAAATGCAGGGGCGCAAAGCCAAAGGGCCTAAAGCGAAAGCCATGGCAGCCTGGCCGCCGAAAGGAGAGATTTAGTCTGAAAAAAATTATAGCTTTGTTTACAATGGGCTTTCTTTTTATAGTATTCAGTTTGAATGCTATTGCTGATATAAATTTACTTGATACAAGCAACAGTGGTAATGGCGTTGTGGGAATTGAATACCCGGGGGATGGTAGCGGCCGATATAAAGTAGTAATAGCAAAAGGCGCTGAAAAGTATTATTATGATTATATGGGATTGAAAAAAGAGTACTTTCCTTTGCAATGCGGCAACGGGGAATATGAAATAAGTATTCTGGAAAACCTTTACGGGACAACTTACAGGTTAATCAAAACAGAGCGCTTAAATGTCAATGTTGCTGAAGAAAATATCGTATACCTGCAACCGATACAAAATGTGTACTGGGAAAATAATATGTCTGCAATTGTTAAAGCAGCGGAACTGACAGAGGGATTGGAGCTTGCTTCAGACAAAGTTAAAGCGGTTTACAATTATATAGTTGAAAACATTGACTATGATTTTGAAAAATTAAAAACGCTGGACAAGCTCTATGTACCGGACATTGATGCTGTATATAATTCCGGAAAAGGTATTTGCTATGATTATGCCTCTTTGTTTGCATCCATGCTGAGAAGTCAGGGGATACCTGCCAAACTTGTCAAGGGCTATTCAGATAATATTGATGGCTACCACGCATGGAATGAAGTCTTTATTGACGGCGAATGGGTGATAATCGATACAACATATGCCGCTGTTTTGAGGGATAAACCGGAATTTAACGGGTTTGAAAAAAACAATAGTGCCTATAAAGCAGCAAGAGTATACTGAGTAATTTTTTACCGGTGGTTATTCCTCCCTTCAAAACAAGTTCAGGATAACCACCGTCTTTTCAAGTGTCATCTCGTGCTGCCTGTCCTGTTCCTAACTACACGTTATATCAGGGCAGGCAGCTTTTTAAATATTCTTTTTACTTCAAGGCATTGCAGCTTTGATTCATTGTGTTATAATTATCACATGTTAATTTGACTTACTCAGGATGAGGATTATGACTGAATCAAAATTCAGGCTCCAGAAATACCTGGCACACTGCGGGGTTGCTTCCCGCAGAAAAGCGGAGGAGCTGATAAAGAGCGGAAAAGTAAAAGTGAACGGGAAAACCGTCACTGAAATGGGAATAATAGTCGACAGGCATGACAGGGTAGAGGTGGACGGTAAAAAAGCAAGCCTTGAAAAAGACAAGGTTTATATAATGTTGCATAAGCCAAGGGGCTATGTAACAACAGTTCATGATCCTGAGGGCAGGCAGACTGTTCTTTCATTGATTAAAGGAGTAAAAGAAAGGGTCTATCCGGTCGGAAGGCTTGACTACGACACTTCGGGCCTTTTGTTGCTTACCAATGACGGCGATTTTGCCAACAGAATGATGCATCCACGGTATGAGACGGTTAAAGTTTATATTGCCACAGTTAAGGGTTATCCGTCCGGGGATGCCATTAAAAAGTTGACCGACGGTATTGTTGTTGATGGATACAAAACAGCTCCTGCCAAAGTGAAGCTACTTGAAAAATATACAAATAAAACCAAGCTGGAAATTACCATACATGAAGGCCGTAACAGACAGCTTCGCAGAATGTGCGAGGCAATAGGTCATCCTGTTATCCGGCTTAAAAGAATTGCATATGCCACTCTTGAGCTTGGCGGTCTGAAACCGGGAGAATGGCGTTATATAACCGAAAACGAACTAAAACAATTAAAAGAAAAGATGGGTAAAGATGAATCAGACAAATATTAAACATTTCACTTTCTATTTAAGAAAAATGATGAAGTTTTATGATTTGAAAGTACAGGGAGTGCCTCAGGCGCTGTTTCTTCTTCTGCTTGCAGCATCCTTTGGCATACATGTTTTATTGCTGCCTTATGCTGACGAACTTACTATCTATCATCAGCAGACAATGGTTTCATTACAATCGGTATTGTCACAGCACCCATTTGGCAGTCAGGAAGCTGTGGACGGTATAACAGCAATAATACAATCAGAAGAATATGCGCAATTAATTTCGCTGATGGTTAAGTTGCTTGGGTTTATTTTCCTTCAGCAGGCCATTATAATACTTTTATTATTTTTTTATCTTGGCTCATACATGGTGGACCTGGAAAATGAACACCCCACATTCTCTCAATATTTTAAAAAGTTTGTAAAGGCTTTACCAAGGTTTATTGCCTTTAATATTTTGTTCTATTTGTGCGCGGGAGTGCTATTTTTGATTATTACGTTTATTTCATCCTTTGCGGCTATGATTTTTCCGTTGTTAGTCTTTGTAATCGTTCTGATACCGATCGGATGGTTTGCTGTGCAGGTGCTGTTCATATTCAAGGATACAGTTTTTCTGGATACCGGTGTAGGAGTGTTTGGAACTTTCAGTGTATCGTTGAAATTATCCTCAGGTTACAGGATAATGATTGGCATGAACATCTTCTTTGTCACTGTTTTAAACTGGACAATAAGGTTAATTTCAGCCAGGTTAGTATCAGGCAGTAACAATGTATTGATTTTAATGTTTGTTATTTCATTTGTGGAAATAATTGTACTACTAATAAGACAAAGGCTGACAGCCCTGATGTATATTGACAGAACCAGGGTTGAAAAGCATGGACCAAAAGAGATTGACAGGTTATAAATGCCAAATTATAATTAATTCCATTATAATCATAATCCTGATAAGAACAGCGAACTGTAATGGTGATATTTTTATTCCCGGCAAAGAAAGTACAGGCAGGGGGAATGATTTTTGCGTCACCTGTTCAGAAGCATTTTTACTTTAACAAAAACTCATAAACGAGATTGATATAAATAAACGGAGGGTAAACAAAATATGAAGCTTAAAAATATTGAACAGATGGATCCCCAAATTGCCCAGGCTATTTATAGTGAAATAGACAGGCAGCAAAATAAAATTGAACTTATTGCCTCTGAGAATTTTGTCAGCAAAAACGTGCTGGAGGCTATGGGTACTCCGCTTACCAACAAATATGCCGAAGGGTATCCGGGTAGACGCTATTATGGAGGATGTGAGTATGTAGATATAGTGGAAAACCTTGCAATACAGCGTGCGAAGGAACTTTTCGGCGCTGAACATGTAAATGTACAGCCGCATTCAGGAGCCCAGGCCAATATGGCGGTTTTTTTTGCAATGCTTAAGCCCGGGGACACCTTTATGGGGATGAACCTCGCCCATGGTGGTCATTTGACTCACGGTATGGCTATAAATATGTCCGGCAGGTATTTTAATGTTATACCCTATGGCGTAAGAAAAGAAGACGGACTAATAGATTATGATGAGCTTGAAAAACTGGCGGTTCAAAATAAACCAAAATTGATTATAGCAGGCGCAAGTGCTTATTCCAGGGAAATTGACTTCAAACGGTTCAGGGAAATCTGCGATAAAGCGGGAGCCTATCTTATGGTTGATATGGCACATATTGCAGGGCTTGTAGCGGCTGGTTTGCATCAAAGTCCGGTTCCGTACGCAGATTTTGTTACAACAACCACACATAAAACCCTCAGGGGACCCAGGGGCGGGATGATTTTATGCAGGGAAAAATACGCAAAGGATATAGATAAGGCTGTTTTCCCCGGCATTCAGGGAGGTCCGCTCATGCATATAATTGCAGGCAAGGCGGTTTCTTTCAGGGAAGCGCTTCAACCGGAGTTTAAAGAATATCAGAAGCAGGTGGTTAAAAACGCTAAAGTTTTGTCGGAATGCCTTAAAGATAACGGTTTTGATATAGTTACCGGCGGAACGGATAATCATTTAATGCTGGTTGATTTAACAAGAAAAAATATCACCGGAAAAGATGCGCAGAACATGCTTGATGAAGTAATGATTACAGTAAATAAAAACGGAGTTCCCTTTGATACACAGAAACCTGTCATAACCAGCGGCATACGCATAGGAACACCCGCGGTTACCACCAGGGGTATGAAAGAAAACGAAATGAAGGAAATAGCAAGGTTAATAACGCTTGCGCTTTCAGATTTTGAAAAGAACAAGGATGAAGTGCTTAAATCAGTCAGGGAATTAACAAGTCGCTTTCCGTTATACGCCTGAACAAAGTTTGCTGTACATGTTCCAGCCTGATTCGGGTTCTTACGAAGCAGCCATGGATAATGCGCGATAATGGATAAAGGAGCTTCTTTAATTGAACAATATCTGCTTTGATCAGTAACTGAATCAGGGTGTAAACAGTAATAATCAATGCGGCAACCGGATTTTTACCGGGGCAATATGTCGTTGACAAAAACAAACTGAGTAGTTATAATGTATTTTGTTAGCTTTTTGGCCTGTACTACAGATGTTGCCGGAGGAAGGCATGAGAATTGATATATCGGATATTAAAACAATTCCGGGAGCTAAACTAATGATTGATGAATCAGGTGTTATACCTGATTTGAAATATACATCCGGTGCAATATCAATAACCGGGCCTGTTGCTTTTAAAGGAGTTTTGACCAACATTAACGGAATGCTGTCCCTGAAAGGAGAAGCTACCTGTATTTACGAGACGCAGTGTGATTATTGCACAAAGCCTATTACCAGGGAACTAAGGGTCACAATAGATGAAGTCCTTGTTGAAACCGACGGAAGCGGTGGAGATATGATTGAATCGGATGAATAAACCTATCAGGGCAATCTGGTAGTACTGGACAAGATTCTGTCTGATAATGCTGTATTGTCCATGCCGATGCGGCACAGATGCAAAAAGGATTGCAGAATAATATGTCCTGAATGCGGAGAACCAGCCACCGGTATGGGATGCGGCTGTAATGAAAAACAGTCAGTTGATCCGAGACTGGCCCCTTTGAAAAAATTAATTGAAAACAAGAATACCGAGGATGCAGATTGATCCGAGAGACCGGAACGGAGGTGTTACAGATGGCAGTACCAAAAAATAAAGTATCAAAACAAAGAAGAAATAAAAGAAGAACTCATTACAAGTTAAATGCTCCAGAGTTGGTTCTGTGTTCCCAGTGCCATACATTAAGAATGTCACACCGGGTTTGTAAAGAATGCGGATATTATGGAGGAAAAGAAATTATTAAGACAGAAGCGAAATAAAAGATGTTAAATAGCGAAAAGAGGTAGCAGCATGGGCTGCTACTATTTTTTTCCAAAGTATGCGTGCCGGATTAGCATTTATTTTTGGAGGGTTTAATGAGCAACTTAAGAATATCCCAGGTAATTGAGGGAAGTATTGCAGACGAAGCCGGAATCAAACCCGGAGATATCCTGCTCTCCATTAACGGACATGAAATTGCTGATATATTTGATTACCGTTTTCATACCGCCAATGAGGAGATTTTGCTGGGTGTTGAAAAGCCGGACGGTGAAATCCTTAGGGTGGAAATTGAAAAGGATGAATGGGAAGATGTAGGGCTTGCATTTGAAAAACCACTTCTTGATGAGGAAAAAAGCTGCCGCAATAAATGCATTTTCTGCTTTATTGATCAGCTTCCAAAAGGGATGCGGGAATCACTTTATTATAAAGATGATGACGCCAGATTATCATTTCTTTTCGGTAACTATATTACAATGACCAATATGAGTTATAAGGATTTGGAGCGTATCGTAAAGTACCGCATGTCCCCTGTGAACATTTCCGTTCATACGACAAACCCCCGGTTGAGGATTCAGATGCTTAACAATAAATATGCGGGGGATATACTTGGTAAAATGAAGTATCTTGCTGATAACGGGATAACTCTGAATGCCCAGATTGTACTTTGCAGGGGAATAAATGACGGATTGGAGCTTGACAGAACCTTAAGGGACTTATCTGAACTGACTTACGGGCATCACAGTGTTTCCGTGGTGCCTGTTGGTCTGACACGATTCAGGGAGGGACTTTCTGAGCTGAAGCCTTATGACGGGAAATCAGCAAAAGAGGTGATCTCGCAGGTTGAAAAATGGCAGAGATTTTTTGTAGAAAAAGATGGAGGCAGGATAGTTTATCTTTCAGATGAATGGTATTTAATGAGCGGCGGAAATGTTCCATGCTATGAACATTATGAAGATTTTCCGCAGATTGAAAACGGTGTTGGAATGGTTGCATCATTAATCAGGGAGTTTTCGGAGTCAATTGCCGGGGAGAAAAAACGCACAATAAACAAAACAGTAAGTATAGCGTGCGGCACACTTATCCATAATGTTATTGAGAATCTTGCGAAAAAAGCTGAGGAATATTTCCCGGGATTAAAGGTATTTGTCCATCCGGTGAGGAATAATTTCTTTGGAGAGACTGTTACCGTAACCGGCTTATTAACAGGAAAGGATATAATGGAACAGCTTAAGGGAAAGAATCTGGGGGAAAAGCTTTTATTGTCGGAAACCCTTTTCAGGGCAGGAACGGAAATATTTCTTGACGATGTTGAACTAAGGGAATTAAGCATGGAGCTTGGTGTTAAGGCTGTAAAGGTAAAGTGCAAGGGAGATGAATTTTTACGGGCATTGACAGGGTATTGAAATTAATCCTGAAATTTGACTTCCTGCCCCGAATACTTGAAGCATAGCTACTATATGCTATAATAGTAGTTGGATAACTTTCTTTTTACAATAAGCACCAAATAAACAATGGAGTGATATAATGAAAGAAAAACTGATAATGGGTCAGTTTAACGATTCTTTTACACCTGTCATGGATGGGGTTACTAATGTAGTAAAAAATTATGCTTATTGGCTTGATAAAAAATACGGCGAGTGTTATGTTGCGACGCCTGCATACCCCGGATATGTGGACAGGGAGGAATTCCCGGTGCTCAGATATTACTCAATACCTTTGAAAAAACGTGAGCCATACCGGTTTGGGTTGGAATTGCTGGATATTAACTTTCGAAGCACAATAAAGAAAATACCTTTTGATATAGTTCATGCTCACTGCCCATTCACATCCGGTGCGGTTGCGCAGCAGATATCCAGAAAAGAAAACATACCCATAGTTGCTACATTCCATTCAAAATTCTATGATGACTTCAAACAGGTTTTAAAAATTGATGCTTTTGCGAAAATATGCACAAGGTTAGTAATAGATTATTTTAACAGAGTTGATCAGGTCTGGACAGTCAGCAAGGGCGCTGCGGAAACCCTTCGTGAATATGGATATAAAGGGCATGTGGAAATAGTCCCCAACGGCAGTGATTTTGTTGTGCCGGATAATATGGACGCTCTGGTTGAGCAAACGGAACAAAAATTAAATATTCAAAAAAGCGATTTGGTGCTTCTTTTTGTCGGGCAGCACATATGGCAGAAAAATATTAAACTTTTGGTGGAAGCTCTTAACCACATAACACAAAAGGGAATAGAGTACCGGATGTTTTTTGTCGGAGACGGATACGCCAAAGAGGAATTGGAAGCCTATGTCAGGGAACTGGGGCTTGAAAGCCGGATTGCTTTTCTTGGTAAAATACTGGACAGGGATTATCTGCGTTCTTTATTTGCAAGAGCGGATTTATTCCTTTTTCCTTCGATCTATGACTATGCACCCATTGTTATCCAGGAAGCTGCCGCTGTCGGCACTCCTTCCCTTTGCATTGCAGGCACCAATGCCGCGGAGGAGATAAGAGACAACATCAATGGTTTCCTTTGCGAAGAAAATGATGCCGAATCCTATGGTGACAGAATTATGCAAATAATAAATGACAGGGAAAGCCTGAAAAAAGCAGGTGAAAATGCAAAGAAAACCATATACCGGAACTGGGAAAACATTATTGATGAGGTTTACAGAAGATACATTGATATAATTAAGAGTCATAACAAAAAGCACAGAATTTCATGATATCCGGCTTGTTCAGCCAAAGCTGTGCTATTATTTTTATATGAAAAACAAAGACCCCCGTGCATTGAAGCGGGGGTCATGTGAATAAATCAGATTAGCAATAATACGTTATATCGGACTTTAATCTGAAGAACAAATGAATTGGCAGGTTTATATGGATTTGGTTTTTGAAATAATGCTCGCAGTCGGGCTGGCCATGGATGCCTTTGCTGTTTCAATATCCTGTGGGCTTTGTGTTTTAAAAAAGCAATATGTGAATGCATTTAAGACGGCTTTTCTTTTCGGATTTTTCCAATGGGGCATGGTTTCACTCGGCTGGCTGGCCGGATTTACATTCAGAACTTTCATAGAGCCCGTGGATCATTGGATAGCTTTCATATTACTGGCCTTTATCGGTATTAAAATGTGGAAGGAATCCCTTGATGATGTGAAAGAGCCTCTTGATCTTACAAAGTTAAGTTTATTGCTGACTCTTGCCCTGGCAACAAGCATAGATGCCTTTGCAGCAGGTATCAGTCTTACTGCTTTGGGATACCCTATTCCAAGACCGTCAGCAATTATCGGTACCATTACATTCATCCTGTCTTTTTTGGGTGTAATGCTGGGATGCCGGCTGGCAAACTACTCATATTTCCGAAAATACCTGGACCGCCTGGGGTCTGTTATTTTAATCGGTATAGGCATAAAAATATTGATTGAACATTTAAAGTAGCTTTACTTTATAACGGTGTATTCCTTGTTTATTAAATTAAAGGGAATTTCGCCGTTTTTTATGCCTGAGGATAAATATATTTTTTTGTCCTTTGTAATCATAATTGCTTCAACTCCATCCATGTTCTCAATTAATGCCATAGCCTCCTCAGGACCGAGAAGGGAAGCCGTTGTTGAAAGGCCGTCCGCCAGGGTGGAGGATTCCGCCAATATTGATACCGACGCAAGCATATTGTTTTCCGGAAATCCTGTATGTGGATTAAGAATATGATGATAACGCTCACCGTTTTCTTCAAAATACCTTTCATAAATTCCCGATGTAACAACGGATAAATTCTCTACGGAAACAGTACCAAGATATTCACCCTGAAGTCCAAACGGGTCGCGTATTCCAACTTTCCATAAGGAACCGTCCTTTTTTCTTCCGTATAAATACAGGTTGCCACCAAGATTCAGAATGGCCGAGTCAACTTTCTTTTCATTAAGATACATCACAAGCCTGTCTGTTATATAACCTTTCGCAATTGCCCCTGTATCGATTTGCATTGTTGTATCAGGAATGGAAATGGTATTGTTTTCCTTGTCCAGTATTATTTTAGTATAGTCTATGTCCTTAAGGATTGCATCAATTTCTTCCTGTTGTGGTATGCGGGGATTGTCCCCGTTTATATTCCACAAATCAACCAATGCTCCAATTGTAATATCAAAAAGGCCGCCGGATATTTCGCTGAAATACAGGCTTTTCTCTATTATTTCCATTGTATCTTCCGAAACCTTTACCTGACATCCCCGGTTCTCATTGATTCTTGCCATTTCGCTTTCCTGTGTATACCTGCTGTATTTGTTTTCGCACCGGCGGATTTCTTCAAACATTTCATCCAACATTTGATTTGATGTTTTTTCATCCTCATACAATGAAATTTCAACAATTGTGTTTAAAAGAAAATCCGAACGGGAAACTGATTCGGGATTCTTCTTTATGCAGGAACTTGTAATTATCAATATAAAAACCATGCAAAATATAAGTCGTTTCATTCATTGCTCCTTAATGAAAATGAAAAATAATGCTGTTTATACGATTTTTAAAAATTAAGCCAGTCTTACATTTGTTTTACCACAGTTTACACCCCAAAGCAATAACGGTTCATTAAGCTTCATTCCGCTGGATTTTCCTTCCATTGCACAATATCTCTTTACAGAACCTGTAAACAGTAACCGTTATTGCTCAATATCCGGGGCGGCTTTGGCAGAACCTGAATCAGGTCAGGGGGTGCTCAGTAACGCAATAACACATTCACGGATTTTGCAATTTTCAAATCAATAGATTAAAACAGCTTTATAAAGTATAATTATAATAAATTCACAATCTTAATAAAAAGCATAAGGAGATAATCAGTATGATAAAAATAACCAATGCAAAAGCCGCGTATGAACGTGAACCTTTGATTGCTTCCTTTGGATTTAAAGGCAATTATGTAACAGAACTTTGGCAAAGCGCAGTAAAATTGGAGGACGGTAACGGACTTACTGGAATGGGATTAGGTGTCCAGAGCATACTTTGGTCCGATTCGAATGTGTTTTCCGGATGGGGTGAATTTTCAGCATACCAGGCTTGAGATATGTGGTGGAGGTTTCCTGTTACTCATAATAGGCGTGAGTTTGAATCGTAACCATCGTTAAAATGTACAAAAATAGCTGAATATTATTCAAAAATTGTGCAAAATGACATGTTATAATTACGATGTCACAGAAAACTGCAAATCAGAAGAACGAAAATTGCTGAACTGTACCAGTACTCAATTGAATAGGAGAGGCCCTGATGTTGTTTATTAAACGAATCTGGAAAAAGGACATAAAACCTAATATTACTCTGTATTTAAGTCTTGGCTATTTAATCTTTACCGGTTCGTCCTTTAATTTTGTAGGACATGCGCAAAATGAAGCTTTTTATGATATTAAAGGCCTGATTCCGCAGTATTTGCCCAAAACTTCAAAAATAATACCCCAGGGGGCATGGGATGCGGTAACAATTAACGGACATATTAAAATTTATCGCACAATATTCTGCCGCCCTATTGTATAATTTAAGGAGAGGAGAGAATTCCCGATTAAATTTCATTACCACCCGGATACAGCTTGTGAAAACTTATAAGTATAAATATTTGAATGTTTGGAGGTTAATATGTTTTCACTTGATATTAATTTATTGTGGGTATCAAAGTGCACTTATCCCACAAAACATGTAATCAGAAAAAACCATCATGATTATTATCAGATTGTTTTTATCCTGGGTGGTGAAGGAAAGATTTCCTTTGGTGATTCCATAAAGCATGCCTGTGCCAATCAGGCTTACATATTCAAGCCCAATGTAGTGCATAAAATAGAAGCATCAAGGTTAAAACCGCTTAATATAATAGAGATGAAGTTTTATTGCAATAACCCTGAAACTGAAAACCTGATTTACAGCCTGACTCCTTTTGTTAATGATGTGGGACAGCCTTTAAGAATGGCTTTTATATCCTTTGTTGAGGAAATAAAACTGCACGATGACTACACGCCATGTATAATAAAAGCATTGTTCACTCAGCTGATTTTATCCTGGAAGAGAATGTCCGAGCAAGGCGAAAATGATAGTGAAACCAATAATACAGATAATTTGTATATTGAAAAGAATATAAATAAAGACGACCTGAAAAGAGGCGATTACCTGGACAGTGTTGTGGAATATATCCATAAGAATTATTCCAGTGAAATTAAACTTAAGGATCTTGCTGATATAGCCTATTTAAGCCCGATTTATCTGTGTTCAGCCTTTAAGGACAGATTTGGTGTATCGCCAATTCAATATCTTCAGAATATAAGATGTGAAAATGCGAAAAGATTGCTGGCAGACACAAACGAAACAATTACCATCATAGCAGAAAGGGTAGGTTTCCAATCAATTTATTATTTTTCAAGGTTTTTTAAATCTCATACAGGAATAAGCCCGAATGAATACCGAAAGAGAAACCAGAATTTCTTCATTATGGATTACCAGGGTGATATAACAGATTATTCCTGAAATACTTTCCTGCTTTTGCTTATAAAATTGTATGAACAGTGATCTCTTTTTTACTTTTATGATGTTATAAAACGTAAAATTATGCAGGATATTACACACGCTAAATGGAGGAATTGACATGAGAGAGAAAGCCGTTATAGGAATCATAGGATGCGGAATGATAGCACAGGATGTGCATCTTGAGAATGCGTTCAACAACCCGAGAATATATGTAAAATGGTGTTGTGACATAAATAAGGATAATCTGAACTATGTAAAGGATAAATACGATCCTGATTTTTTAACTTCAGATTACAGGGAAATACTGTTGGATTCCGAAGTGGACGGTGTTTTAATTCTCACAACACACGATATCAGGGAAAGCATAATAAAAGACGCAGCGGAAGCTGGAAAACACATATATGTGGAAAAGCCCATGAGTACTTCTGTTGAAGAGTCATACAGGATTATGAGAATAATAAAGGAAACCGGTGTCAAGTTTGTTGTAGGATTTAACAGAAGATGTGCCCCCATAGTTGAAGATGCGATAGAAGTTTACAGAAATCATAAATCCAACCCGGTTGATGCTCCCTGGCGCTATAAGAGAATAAAAGGGGAACATCAGCCATTGCGCGAGGAAGAAGCCACTATGATTCTTATGAGAATAAACGATGATCTCATGTCTTTCAAGCCTTATGCCCTTGACGAGATGATAGGCGAGGGCTCTATAATAGGAGAATTATGTCACTTTATCGACTTGGCATGCTTTATAATAGGAAAAGAACCAGTTAAGGTTTATGCTGAAGGATGGGCCATGGTGAACCAGGTTCTTACATTATTGTTTGAGGATCAGTCAATTGTTACCATTTTCGAAACAGGAGTGGGAAGTTTTGATCATCCCAAGGAATTAATTGAAATATTTCATAAAGGCGCGTCAATTGTTTTAGATCACTACCTGCAGCTAAGAGTGGGTGGTATTAATGGCATTTATAAAAAGAATTATCCATTTTTAAAGGATACATACCCCTATATCACAGAGGGAGAGGGAACAAACCTGTTTATCAACAAAGTCAGTGAAAGGAACCGTGTTGCGGCGGAAAAAGGAGATGCAGCATTTCCTACGGTAAATAAGGGACACTATAAAATGCTTGACCGGTTTGTTGATTGTATTCTGCATGATGCCCCATCACCATGCGGCGTTATTGACGGGGCAAGGGCAACACTGGTTTCAATAAAAGCCAAGGAATCAGTACGACTTGGAATACCTGTAAAAATAAGCAAAGACGAATATGATTATTTTTTTGCATGACAAGGAGTGTGTAATATGTCACGGTATATAAAAGTCAGCGCAATAAGCGGATCTTTATGTCATAGCAATGATCCCGGGAAAAGCCCGCAGCAGCTTGTGGAAAAAGTTAAAGCTTTCTGGCAAAGGAAACTGGAGGCTATATTGCCTGATAAGCCGGATTTTATTGTATTGCCTGAATGCTGCGATATTATTTTTGGATTGAGCCGTGAGCAAAGCATTGAATACAGCAATTACAAAGGTAATCAAATGAGGGATTTTTTGTGGATATCGCAAAAGAGAACAATTGCTGCATTGCCT
>JAAYGP010000074.1 GCA_012727625.1 Clostridiaceae bacterium | reverse complement strand
GATTTTGCATTCATGTATCCGTATTATTTTTGTCCTGTCCATAACCAACCTCTGATTGATTTTTTATTTATAATTTCTCTTTTATAGCGGATATTGTTTCGTTCAGTTCGCTGATTTTCTCATTAACCGTATAAGCATTAAAAAGCCCGCCTCTTACTGTACCCTGCCCTTCCCCTGAAAAGCCCAGTTGGGGATTTTCATCACATAACTTTTTAGCCTGGATACAGTTTTTCATTTCAGATTCGCAAACCTCAAGCAGACTCCTTAATGTATTTTTGTTGTTCACATTTCCGCTGTTATCCCTTAAGTTTACAAAATCAATAAATAGAATCATGCTTCTTGACATACAAACCATTATTGACGCAATGTCAATAAGATCCTTTAAAGCTTCTTTGCGATCACATTTTGCATAAGCCTCTTTCAAAATGGAAATACCCTTTTCAAACCCGACTATAAATGCTACAAAACAACGCTTTACCAGTTCAGCATTCCAATCCGGGCTTTTCCCGTAATCGCCCATATCAATAAAATAGATCTCCGTCCACCTTAAATCAGAACAATGGCACCTGGCGCTGTTCCTTTTCATAGGTCGACTGGAATCAAGATAAAAAGGCTGGGTGGGGCCTGATTGAAGCGGTCCCGGGTAACGGCATACACCCGGCGAATATGGAAATTCATTATAGAGAGCTTCGGAAAACATATCCCACGCTTTCACTATATAATCAGACACATCTTTTCCATAATTCAAGCCTGCAATGAATCTGAGCTTTCCTTTACTGTCCAGCCATAATTTATCGTTCCATCGGGTGGCGAATATGTTTAAACGCATCAAGTCCGTGCATGGGCCTGGTTTAAAATTACAATGGATATAATCGCCCATAAAGCCCGCCAGATTATATTCCTTAAGCTTGTCCCATCGCTTCTGATGCTGTGTAAGGGCGGGGATATACGGAACAGAGACAAACTCCTGTCCTTGCGAAAGCTCTGTTTTTGCGATTATGGGCATTCCCTTTTTTGAACTTACGTCATAAACCTTTTGAAAATATTCTCCCGGCCCGGTTACACAGCAGGCATAATCATCGGTACGATTTGTAACGCCATAGCGGCTGAATGGTACAAACTGGCTGAAACATGACAGCATAACAATGCCATCAGGCAAATTTTCGATCAGGTCATAATTCCATTGTTCATCGCAATAATAGGTCCAGGCTATAAGCAGGGCATCGTCCCTTCCTTTGCGTATACTGCGTAAAAGATTTGAAAACAATCTGCGGGCAAGCTCCTGAGGTGTTTTGTCTTTACAATTGGGACAATTAAGCTGTTTGCTATGGTTAAAACAGGAATAAAACCCTTCAGTATCGTATATAAGCATTAAGCCCTTTAACCTTGGCGCTGTCTTAACCAGCTTTGTAATCAACTCATCAAGGAGTTTTTCAAATGTATCAACGCCGGTACATGGATAATTTCCCCATTTCTCAAAGGTTCTGAGTTCAGGATGTGTTTCGTATAACTTCTCATCAAACCGTCCAAAGTACCCTGTTTTCAATTCAAGATAAAAATCCGCCCCATAGGCTTCCGCCATCTCAGTCATTCTTTTGAGCCTTAACAGAGCGTACGGTGCAGACCTGGTTCCAAACCCGGGAATAACACTGCTGTTGTCAGTTAACTCCTCAAGGCTTGCAGCTTCCCATATGGCATTGAAACCGCTCCTTACGAGTCTCCATATATATCCCTCATTCCAGATTTCACCCGTTTGCAGCGGGAAATAATTATAGGGCGCAGGGTACATGCCGCTGGTCATACGGATCTCATATAAGCTGTCCCGTACATATTTACCCACCCCAAGAGACGGACACCTTTTTTCCAGCATTATGTCCTCAATGAAATGAAGTCCGCGCATCAAGCCCTGTGGTGGCTTTGCCAGAACTTTTATTTCGCCGGGCCCGGTCTCAACAACGTGTCCCTCGGTACCTTTAACATTTAACTGTTCATCAGTCTTAAAAATTATATTTCCTTTATTACCTCTGAAAGAAATGCCGAAGCACCGTTTAAAAAACTCCTCAAACTCTTCCTTTATATTCTTCACAAGGTTTGTATCAGGTAAATTATCGTCCCATACCACACTCCAGTCGCTATTTACCAACACATCCTTCTTATCGGGTAACCGTTGTGTAACCCTGTGCCATTCGCTGTATTTCGGGGCAAAAAGTTTTTTAAGGAAAGAAAATTGTCCCTTTACAGGTATATTTTCTGTTTCCTCATGACCGTCATAAAGACACAGGGACACTGATGGCCTTTCATCCCCGTTTTCATCCAGTGTGCAGCTAAAATCGCTCCCGGGATGCTTACCGGGTTTATAATAGTAAGGCACGGCCATCCCGAAACTATATTTTGTATCCCACCAATAAGGGGGTACTTCAGCCTCATCAAAGGAATCAGGATTTTCCTGTCTTGGACCGAATACCCTGTAACCGTCAAGAGGTAATTTTCCGGTATCTGATTCCAGTTTTATATAAAAATCGTCCTGGATTTCCACAGGTTCAAACATTACATGTACAAATTCTTCAAATACAGGCATAACGAGTGATTCGTCAATATTGCCCGAAATAATCACATG
>JAAYGP010000073.1 GCA_012727625.1 Clostridiaceae bacterium | reverse complement strand
TTAGGTAAAAATTAGCCTTTACAGAAACCAGATTTTGTGATATACTCGTCTGGTGTTTCAATAACCATAAGCTCGGTTTCCGGATTACTCCGACCGAAAGCTGGGCTAATGGCAATATTTTTTGGAAGGAGTTATTATTATGGCAAGAAAGAGCAAAAAGGAAATAATTGACACCTATAAACTGCACGAAAATGATACGGGCTCACCTGAGGTACAGATAGCATTGTTAACCGATCGTATCATACACCTTACCGAGCATTTAAAGGTTAACAAGAAGGACCATCATTCCAGACGAGGTCTGTTGAAAATGGTTGGTCAGAGAAGAGGTCTTTTGAATTACCTCATGAAAAAAGACATCAACCGGTACCGTGATATTATTGCAAAGCTTGGAATCAGAAAATAAAGGCGGAGTATATCCGCTTTTTTTTTATGAATAATCATTATAAAATAATATCTGATGTGCAATAATTTATAACAATGATATAACAATTTTAAAAAACTTAAGCGAACGAGGCGTGCAGAAGATCAGAGAAGAGAACTGTTTAATCCGATGGTTTATCTTCCGGCTGTTCGCCCGTCAAACTCCCCGGAGATAACCGTTCAAAAAAATAGTTTTCTTCCCTGACCTTTTCACCCCGTTCGCTTAAAATAAGAAAGGATGTTGATATAATAATGAAAAAAACATTTTCAATTGACGTGGCGGGGAGAACTTTGACTATTGAAACAGGAGAGATGGCTCAGCTTGCCAATGGTTCTGCTCTTGTCAGGTATGGAGATACGGTGGTTTTATCAACTGCCACTGCTTCTTCTGAGCCAAGGGAAGGGATTGATTTCTTTCCTCTTAGCGTGGATTATGAAGAAAAATTATATTCTGTGGGTAAAATTCCCGGTGGCTTTATAAAAAGAGAGGGTAAACCCTCTGAAAGAGCAATACTGACAGCAAGGGTTATTGACCGTCAGATGCGCCCAAGGTTTCCCAAGGATTTGAGAAACGATGTGTCTATTGTAAACATGGTCCTGTCAGTTGAGCAGGATAACTCTCCCGAATTTGCGGCAATTATGGGAACTATCGTAGCGCTATGCATTTCGGACATACCGTTTAACGGTCCCATAGCCGGTGTTATTTTAGGACTTGTTGACGGTGAAGTTGTAATTAACCCGGATGCTGAGCAACGCAAAAGAAGTCAGATGTATGTCACCTTATCCGCTGATAAGGAAAAAATTATTATGATTGAAGCAGGCGCAAATGAAGTGCCTGAAGATGTTATGCTTGATGCCATTAAGAAAGGGCATGAAGAAATTAAACGCCTCATAGCTTTTGTTGAGGATATTGTTAAGGAAACAGGCAAAGAGAAATTCAGTTACACTCCTTTTACTGTTCCTGATGAAATTTTTAACAGGGTAGCTGAAATATGCAGGGAAGAACTGACGGAAGCAATGATGAACGACGATAAATCAGACCGGGACAGGAACGTTGATGAGGTATCCAAAAAAGTACATGAGATACTTGATGAAGAATTCCCGGATGATATACAGGCAATTTCTGAAGCTTTCTATAAACTGCAAAAAAAGATTGTCAGGGAAAAAATACTGTATGAACATATACGTGTTGACGGAAGGGGATTAATGGATATTCGTCCCTTGTCGGCTGCTGTGGGAATACTCCCGAGAACCCATGGTTCAGGGCTGTTCCAGCGCGGGCAGACTCAGGTTCTTACAAATGTTACACTGGGCCCCCTGGGTGACGCTCAGACCCTTGATGGTGTTGATGAAGAAGAGTCCAAGCGGTATATGCACCATTACAATTTCCCGTCTTTCAGCGTAGGTGAGGCAAAACCCGCAAGAGGTCCCGGTCGCCGCGAAATTGGCCACGGTGCTTTGGCTGAGCGGGCGCTTGAACCTGTTATTCCGTCTGAAGAAGAATTCCCCTATGCCATTCGTCTGGTATCCGAGGTTTTAATGTCAAACGGTTCAACCTCCCAGGGCAGTGTTTGTGCCAGCACTCTTGCCTTAATGGATGCGGGTGTGCCAATCAGGGAACCTGTTGCGGGTATTTCCGCAGGTCTTGTTACAGATGAGGAGAATCCGGATAAGTTTGTTACATTCATGGATATACAGGGAATAGAAGATTTCTTTGGTGATATGGACTTTAAGGTTGCGGGGACAAGGAACGGAATTACTGCAATCCAGGTTGACATTAAAGTTGACGGGCTTTCCTATGAAATAATAAGACAGGCTTTTGAAATTACAAGACAGGGAAGACTCACAATTTTAAATGATGTAATGCTGAAAGCAATAAGCAAACCAAGAAGTCAACTGTCCAAATATGCTCCAAAGGTCTATTCAACGGTTATTGATGTGGAAAAGATCCGTGATGTTATCGGACCCGGAGGAAAAATCATCAATAAAATTATTGCGGAAACCGGCGTTAAAATTGATATAGAAGAAGACGGAACCGTTTATGTATCCACCTCCGATGAAGATGCGGGGAAAAAAGCTATTTCCATCATTGAAGGTATTGCAGGAAATGTAGAGGTCGGCCAGCAGTTTACAGGAAAAGTTGTAAAAATTATGAATTTTGGAGCTTTCGTGGAATATCTGCCGGGCAAGGAAGGCATGGTGCATATTTCCAAGCTTGCCCACAACCGCGTGAATAAGGTTGAAGATGTCGTAAAGGTCGGAGATGAAATTCCTGTTAAAGTAATAGAAATTGATAGACAGGGAAGAGTAAATCTTTCAATGAAGGATTGCATAAGCTGGTAAAATTTATTGAAGCAGTCTTTAAAAGGCTGCTTTTTATTTTTTTCGGGCAGTTTAATAAACTTCAACAAAGTGCATAGAATAAAAGGAAAACTAAGCAATCATAATGCCGGCGGCAGAGCGCATAAATATTCAAAAGAGTTGCTTTGCATCAAATGGAGGTATATATGAAAAAAAGCTTGAAAATTCTGTTTATTTCGTCGGAAGTGGCACCCTATGCAAAAACCGGGGGACTTGCGGATGTTGCGGGTTCACTACCTCAAGCCATTTCAAAGAATGGCCATGAAGTGCTTGTTGTAATGCCAGGGTATAAGGATATTGAAGCGGAAATGACATATGTGACTGATTTTCATGTAAGCCTTGCAGGTCAGAGGCGCACCTGTATAGTAAAGCAAATTGAAGGTGCGGCCTGTAAAACCTATACTCTTAACAATTATCATTATTTCTTTCGTGATGACATATATTGCTACAGTGATGACGGTGCAAGGTTTGCATTTTTTTGCAAGGCGTCCCTGGAGCTTCTTAAGGCAATTAACTTTAAACCTGATATTATTCATCTGAATGATTGGCATGCAGGGCCGGTAGCCTTGTTGCTGAAAGAGCGCTACCAGAAAGAGGATGATTTTTACAAGGGCATTAAAACTGTTTTTACAATACACAACATAAAGTATCAGGGTGAATTTGAAAAAGATATGCTGAATGTCCTGGAGCTTCCTGATGAATTGTTTACACCTGAGGGAGTTGAGTTCTATGGTAAATTCAGTTTTATAAAATCCGGGATTCTCTATGCCGATAAGATTAATGCGGTCAGCAGGACCTATGCAAAAGAGATCCTGACTCCGGAATTTGGTGAGGATTTAGAGGGTGTGTTAAAGACAAGAGAAAAGGATTTATACGGAATAGTTAATGGCATCAGTTATGATGTTTTTAACCCTGAAACGGATCCCCATCTGTATTGCAATTTTAATGAAAACAGCCTGAGTTTGAAAGCTGAGAATAAAAAGTTACTTCAGAAAGAGCTTGGGCTGCCCCAGAGGAATGTTCCGCTGATATGCGTGATTCACCGCCTTGTGGAACAAAAAGGGCTTTTCATGGTTTGTGACACGTTCAGGCAAATGATGATGATGGATGTACAATTCGTACTTCTTGGACTGGGTGACCCATTCTACGAGAACGCGTTCCTGAAATTCATGAAAGAGTATCCGGAGCAGGTATCGGTAAGGATTGAATTTAATGAGAACCTTGCGCACAAAATCTATGCCGGCAGCGATTTTTTTCTTATGCCTTCAACCTTTGAACCCTGCGGATTGGGGCAGATGATCAGCCTGCGTTATGGAACCATTCCTGTTGTAAGGGAGACCGGGGGGTTGAAAGACACCATTATAGATATAGACAGTGATTTTGGGAGAGGGAATGGTTTTAGTTTCAAGGAAATAACGCCGACTGATTTTATTAAGACAATAAAAAGAGCGGTCGACACCTACCGGGACAAACCGGGAACCTGGCTTGAACTTGTAAAAAGAGGTCTTAAAAGTGATTTTTCCTGGAACCGTTCAGCTAAAGAATATATAGCCCTTTATGAGGTGGCATTGGAAGGATGGACATGAAAAAAAGTGACAGAGTGAAACATATCATGGAAGAACTGGAGAGGTTATATCCGGAAGCGGCGTGCAGTCTTGTTTACAAAGACCCGCTTCAGCTTTTGATAGCTACACAGTTGTCAGCACAATGCACGGATGCAAGAGTAAATATCGTAACCAGAGATCTGTTTAAAAAGTACAGATCCGCGCAGGATTTTGCGAACGCGGACATTAAGGAGCTGGAGGATGATATTCGATCAACGGGTTTTTACAGGAATAAGGTAAGAAATATAATTGAAAGCTGCAAAAAGATTTTATCCGATTATGACGGTAAGGTACCAAATACAATGGACAAGCTTTTGACACTTCCGGGTGTTGGAAGAAAAACCGCAAATCTTGTTCTGGGAGATATTTTTGGTATACCCGGAATAGTTGTGGACACCCATGTAAAACGCCTTTCAAACAGGTTGGGGCTTACAAAGGAACAGGACCCTGTAAAAATAGAATTTGATTTAATGAAAATTATACCTAAGAAAATGTGGAGCCGTTTTTCCCACCAGCTGGTGTCGCATGGGCGTGCTGTGTGCAAGGCAAGAAAACCGGAATGTGAGATATGTACTCTCAGGCCATATTGCCTTTTTAAAAATTGAAGTTTAAAATAGTATTAAAAAACAGGACTAAACATAGACCTTGTCAATTTCGATATAGACTATATAACAGGCACAGATTAAAATGAAGCAGAAATAACGGAATTTTATATTCACCCGCACTGGGGAAGTTTCTTGAAACACATAATTGCTGTAAGCTTAACGCGAAAAATATACTCAGGAGAAAAACAGTGGATAAAATGAAGAATCAAAGCTCATTTAAAATACCCGGTGAGCTTGGCAGATATGAGGAAATAATTTCGAAGTATACATGGGTGATAATACTTTTATTGATAATAACTGATGCGGTTATAAGGTATATTCAAAAGAATCTTTTATTCTACCGGGAAGTATTTTATATCCAGAGCATTTCTTTTTTCGTGATTCTTTGTTTCAGTGTTTTTAAAATATTAAAAATCAGAAATCAACAAATCAAACCCGGACTGTTATATTCCGTAATCAAGCTTTCTGAAATTTTAATAATAGCTGTTTTTTTACATACCATGCATAACGGATTGGTATTCAGTTTTCTGATGGTTTTTCCGATAGTCAGCATCTGTATGACAAGAGGCATTAAATTTTCAATTCCTTACCTTGGGTATGCTTTTGCTTCTTACATCGGCATAGCACATCTGTTTTTCCTGAAGCGGATTCAATCAGGCGATGCATATCACGGGCAATGGGTTTTTTATTTGCACGCGTTTATCCTGTTTTTTCTGTTTTTTGTTTTCTTAAAAATACTGGATAACTATAGTATACAGTTCAAACAGAATGAATTTGACAACAATAACCTGATATCCCAGCTCGGCAGGAAATACGCGCAGCTTGAAGAAGCGAAAATTGAAAGGCAGAAGCAATATGACGAACTGGTTGAAATCAATGCCCGGCTTGAGGAAGCCAATAAAAAGCTGAATGAAAGCCTTGCCGAGTTTTTTACGCTGCAGCAGGTGTCCGAGGCTATAAGCTCCATATTTGATATGGATGAGCTGCTTGGATTTGTCAACGACATAATAATAGGGGTTATGGGGGCAAGCGCGTCAAGTATAATTCTTTATAACGGAAACAGATTGAAAGTAAAGCTTTCCAGCATAAAAAACGCAAAGGAAAGGGTAATTTTAACAGACAACATCAACAATTCCTTTTTAAAGGATGCAATTGAGAAAGGTGAATCAATCATTGACAACAGCGTGAATCCCGATAATTATGAGTTTACCAGGGGAAGAAACGTGAAGTCTTTGCTGTGTGTGCCATTGCAGATTAAAGGAACAAAACATGGCCTGATATTAATTGAACACAACATACCCGACGCATTTCAGGACAGCAATATCCACCTTTTGGAGATTATTACACAACAAATAAGCATAGCCATAGACAACGCCAGACTGTATAAGCAGCTGCAGGATTACGGCAACACAGACGGGCTGACCCAGGTGTATAACCGGATTTATTTTCAGAAGTGCCTGAAAGAAGAGCTGAAACAGGCTAAAAATGAGCGTTATGATGTTTCTGTTGTTTTGTATGATATTGATGATTTTAAAAAATTTAATGATACATACGGACATTTGTTTGGTGATCTGGTACTTAAATCCATTGCCGGACTTGTTAAGAAATCAATCCG
>JAAYGP010000072.1 GCA_012727625.1 Clostridiaceae bacterium | reverse complement strand
CGGTGAGACATACCGGTTGACCTTCATGACAACGGATTTTGCCAACCAGCAGAAATTCAAAAATGCGCTCAACAAGCGCACCATTGCTCTAAGCTACACCGGCTCTGATGGTGATTTGGAACTGCTTAAAGCATGCTTACCGTTTGCTATGTCAAGATATACATCCGTTGCAGCGGAGTTGCAGAAAAAATAGTGATGCACCATAGGCTGGGTATTAATCGGAAAATCCATAAATTGCATGTAATTGCCTTTTCGGTTGCTGACATTTGAAATCCCAAAACCGAAACCGTCACTCCAGTTGTCATTTTCGAAGCCTTCGCTGCCCCAAACAAAAGCATTTACGCCGGTTTTGGCCTTTGGATAAACAACTTATATGGTGGAAGAAATTACGGTTTGGTTAATGCAATTATACTGAAGTTATCTGATGAAGCTTCAACAAGGCTGTCATCTTCCCTGTACCTGCAGAGAATACTAAAATCATCCACGGCGTGATAGTGTTTATGCCGTGAGTATAAGAACCAGATGCAATTAATTAATTGGGAGGTTATCACTATGAAAAGAAAAATCCTTTCTCTGTTTATTGTCGGGATGATGCTGTCAACCATGTTGTCCGCATCGGTTACAAGCGTGTTCGCGGCAGACCCTGATATGATGATCATCACCGGGCGGGTTACCGATGAAAAAGGTGATCCCGTAGCTTTACAGTTTGTTGACCTTTATCTTTATAATGATCAAGGTGAATTACGCACTCAGCGTAATGTTAAAACAGACTTTGAGGGCAGGTACTCCTTTGAGTTTTCAACCACGTTTAATAAAAGTTACCGCCTGAAAACCTCCAACCCGGGAGTAGAGGGCCTTTATTCCGAAAGGTGGGGTACTTGTTCACCTGGCGAATACACGCAAGACTTCACTATTATCAGATACGGCACCACAGTCATACATGTTTTAGATGAAGATGGAAACTCGGTTCCGCCTGGGGTACCGTTATGGATCCCTGTTACCATCCACAATATTTATCTGTGTAAAATCCACGAGGCCGCCATTTTTCCTTTCCGTTCCGAGAATGTTTGGTCATTCTCGTACTTCCGTACTAGTAGCCATCGAATAATGCCTGAAGCTTCTGACCGTGTTCATTTTCAATGCGGGTAACAGTATTTTCGAGAGATGTTAACCTTGATTTTACATCTGAAAGTTCATTGTACACTCCCTTAAACCCTGCAAGCTATGAAATTTGCCTGCGGCGATAATTGACACCTATGAGAGGAGTTTGCCGCATTTGGGGCAGAAGGTGAAATCTTCCTTCAGTTGCTCTCCGCAATAGGGGCAGAAGTTGTAATTCGCTTTGCTGCGTTTTGTTTCCATAGTTCCGCTGTCATTCTCCATCGTGTTACTGTTATTTTCATATTCACTGCCGGATTTTTTCACCCATTTTTCGGCCGGGTCACCTTCTTCGGATGAATCGGTAATATCAAATATTGAATAGCGGCTTTCACCCGTGGCATTCTTATAGTGATAAGCGGCGGTAATGATGCCGAGAACAATAAATAATACGCCGAATAGCGGAAACACAGTGCCGACTACCGGAAAGGGCGAATTGGAAGTCATGCTTGCCGCCATGATTGTCCAGAAAACACCGAAAACAATGGCAATTATAGAACCGACAAAAGACATGCCTGAAGGGCCGCGCCCGGGTTTTATGCTCTTCAAACTAAACACCCCTTTCATGCCCTTTTATTATATATTGTTTTTCCGGTTTTGAACACTTAAAATTTCATCATGTGAAACAAGTTGCCGGCAGAGCGGAAGGATTGCTTTTGAGCTTATCCTGCCGTCTGCCGGCAATTCTTATTGTCGTGCACTAAGCGCCACATATCGTGTTATATAAGACATATCGTGTACCTTTATTTTATTATTGCTGATTCCTTTATTATTCGTTTGATGTCTCCGCCGGATCATATCCTACTACGGTCCAAATGCCTGTAGGGTCCGGCCTTACCAGGCGTTTCAGGGCGTGCCCATGTATCATCCCGGTGTGCTGCCCGCCTTTCCAACTTCATCATGGCGGGTATGTGGACGATGCCGCCGGGAGGGCTGACAGCACCTTTTGCCTTTTTCATGCCCGGCATCTACATTGCAGAAAGCCGCTTTGAAACGGTAATGTTCCATAAACCGCACGAAATCATCTGTCATCGCACAGGGGAGAGGTAAACTTGTGGACCATTTATTTCATGCCATCACTATTGATTTTAATAATCAGTTGGTTTAGAGGTAAGGTTCTTCTGGTTTTTTATAAAAGGCCGGTGGTTTCTATCGGGGAGCGTTCATTCCTGATTTTATCGCTTCCTGTTATGAATGGATAATCCGGCTTAAATTTTCCCCGAAAACAATAAAAAACTCTTCTTTCAGAGCTTTGCTTCAATAATTGAGTATAAATATGGAGGCGCCACCCAGATTCGAACTGGGGATTAAAGGTTTTGCAGACCTCTGCCT
>JAAYGP010000010.1 GCA_012727625.1 Clostridiaceae bacterium | reverse complement strand
GTTTCACGTTTTCACGAATATACACTTCAATCCATACGGGTTGTACTTTAAACTTTTCCACATATATAAATGTTTGATTTAAAAGAATATCAGACTTTAACTGACGGTCGTCGTCCTCCACAAGCCCTACAAGAGACACCTTTACATCGTCTTTATCAAGCCCGGGTACATTAACATCCACTCTTACCATATCAATCGGGCCTCTCTTGTAAAAACAGTTATCATTGCTTGCACACACCATCATTTCATTGTCTGAATAAATTAACAACTGGACAGCGGCTCTGTCATTTTTGCCGCAGTTTAGCGCTATTTTTTTGTTTTCGTCAAAGGGTATGGTATATTTATTATTACAGCCATGGACATATTTATAAGACTCTGATTCTATACCGCATTTTATTCCCATTTTAAGACCCCCGGAGCTTATTGATTTTTAAAAGCTTCAATTAACGCGACTACATTCTCAGCGGGTATATCCGCAGGAAGCGCATGTGTTGGTGCTGCAATATAGCCGCCGTTTTCACCCATGATTTTAATGGTTTCCCTGGTTACGATCTTAACCTCATCAGGAGTTGCAAAAGGAAGCAGGCATTGGGTGCTGATACCGCCCCAGAATGTAAGGTCATTGCCATATTTCCGTTTAATTTCTTTTATATTATATATTTCCGGCTGAAAGGTCTGATAGATGTCAAGTCCAATCTCAATAAGATCAGGCATAATTTCCTCTATGTCACCGCATGAATGCTGGGACACTATAAGCCCTTTACTTTTAACTTTTGCATACATTCTGGCCATCCTGGGCTTAATAAATTTTCGCCAGTATACCGGCCCCATAATTAGTCCTTTTTGCTGGCCCCAGTCATCGCCAAAATGAAAACCGTCAATGTCATATTCAAGGCCAATTTCAATTACTTTCAGGTTATAATCTGTTATGGCATCAAGCAAATCCTCCACAAAATCGGGCTCTGTAACCATGTCTGCAAGCAGATCCTCCATTCCCCTTAAAGTCCACGCTCTTTCAAACAATGTAAAGCCGAGGGAGCCAAAACGAAACTTGTCTTCTGAGTTTTTGGTCATGTTTTCATATTCTTTTCTGATTTCCGTTTCATTGACCTCAGGGAACTTATAGGTAGAAATGTCAGGCTTATTGATTACTTGTCCCTCTATAACTCCGATATCTTTATCCACACCATTTCGGTTCCATAAAACTCCGAAATCATCTTTAAAGTAGCCGCGTTTCCCGGGAACCTGCCTTGAGCATCCGTCATAATTGGCCATAATAATATGATTGCCTGTTTTTGTGTTAAAATCAGGATCATTCAGATATTGCAGTACCTTATCATATTCCTCTTGTGTAAACATGATATTATACGGACAAAAATCGGTGAGCTGATGGTTAACCGCCTTAATAACTCTTTCTCGCCTTGTCATAAGATCTTCCCCTTTATTAAAGATATCTTTATGCTGCAATATCAATGTAGTTAATGTAGTTATTATGATCCATTATACCACATTTTACCTAACCTTTTATACCCCCTATTACAATTCCCTTTATAAAGTATTTCTGAAGAAACGGGTAGACCATCATAATAGGTACAGCAGCAATAAAAATCTGAGCAGTTCTTAGTGTTTTATCACTTACCTGCCTTAGCAATTCCAGATCCTCCACTGTGAATATTCGCCTGTTTGTCTGCATTATAAGTGTTGACAAATATGTCTGCAACGGATATTTTGCAGGGGAATTCATATAGAGTATCCCGTCAAACCAGGCATTCCAGTGATAAACTATAGTAAAAAGCAGTATGGTTGCAATGGCAGGTTTAGACACTGGTATATAAACCCTCCAGAGTATTTTCCAATGGCTTGCTCCGTCAATTATGGCTGCTTCCTCCAATTCTTTAAGCACTCCTCTGAAGAAATTCAATAGCATGACCGTATGCCATACGCTTAATGCTCCGGGCAGAATCAATGCCCATATTTTATCAATATCCATCTCTATCATATTGAAGATTTGCGTTCCCACCGGACTTGCTTTCTGTTCAGGAGGGTCATGATTCCCGGGAAGCCAAAGCCCCAGGTGCTTCAAGATCTGCCGGATGGTATCC
>JAAYGP010000071.1 GCA_012727625.1 Clostridiaceae bacterium | reverse complement strand
TAGTTATTTTTTTTATCAAAATTTCCGATAAAACAATTAGGTTTGATAAATCATCTTACTATTCTATATTTGAAAAGGAAGCGAAACTATGATTAGGGGATTGTATACCTCCGGTTGGAGCATGCTCGCTTTGAATAAAAAGATGGATGTTTTGACTAATAATCTGGCCAATGTATCAACCAACGGATATAAAAGGGATATTGTCGTGTTGGAGGGTTTTCCAAAGCTTCTGGCAGAACGCCTTTATGACAATACTGATTATGTTTCCGGTGGTGTACCGGTTGGCGAGTTATCTTTCAGTAATGATGTAGGCGAGGTGCACACAAATTTTCAACAGGGCACAATTTTAAAGACAGACAACGCTTTGGATTTCTGCATAAAAGACAATGGACATGCTTTCTTTTGTGTGGCTGTTCCGCAAGGCGACGTTTTCCGCGAGTATTATACCAGGGACGGCAGCTGTGTGTTAAATGCTGACGGACAGCTTGTAACCAGGCAAGGCTATTTTGTTTTAGGTGAAAATGGAGTTATCCGGCTTAGCGGCGACAACTTTGTTGTTGATAAGAACGGGACAATAACGCAGAACGGCCGGTTTGTTGACAGGCTTTTAGTTAAGCAGTTTGAGGGTCCCCATACACTTGCAAAGAGCGGAGAAAACCTTTTAAGCCCCACAGAAGCCACTGTTGAAGAGGCTTTTACAGGACAGGTCGTTCAAAGCTATCTGGAGCAGTCAAATGTGGATGCTATCCGTGAAATGGTTGACATGATTTCCCTCTTGCGAAGCTATGAAGCAAACCAGCGCGTTATTACAGCTTTGGACAGCACCCTTGAAAAGGCTGTGAATGAGGTTGGACGGGTTTAGGAGAGCTTGACCAGGATTTTCCTGTTGTAAACACTGGTATTGAATTTTTATTTATGTAGTTTTTTAATAAAATTAAAAGTCTCAGGGTCACTTAACCACCTTATTTGCGACAGCAAAGCGCAGGTGGGGTATAAATTTTTAGCAATTTAAGAAACTGTTTTTTGTTAATTGTTATATGAGAGGATGAACCGATTATGATGAGAGCTCTTTGGACAGCCAGCTCAGGAATGAAAGCAATGCAGTTTAATGTGGATACTATTTCAAATAACCTGGCCAATGTAAACACAAATGCTTTTAAAAAGGAAAAGGCTGAGTTTGAGGATCTGCTTTATGTAACTTTGGAACGGGCATATATGATGGAAAACCAGGGAAGACCCGTAAATCTTCAGGTTGGCCATGGGGTTGTTGCAAGATCCATATCAAGGGATTTTACCGGGGGCAGCCTACAGCAAACCGAAAACCAATTGGATTTCGCAATTGTTGGAAGTGGTTTTTTCAGCATACGCTATTCTGATCAGAACATCTACTATACCCGTGACGGAAGCTTTAAGCTTTCCGTAACAGATGACGGCAATATGCTGACTACATCAAGAGGATATCCGGTTCTGGATCAAAACGGTGAACCAATTTATTTTAACTATCCACTGGATCAAATGATTGTATCGGAACATGGTGAAATCAGCTACAGGGACGAAGACGGTTTCTCCATACCAACAGGGCAAACAATAGGCATTTTCAAGTTTAATAATCCGCAGGGCCTTGAATCCATCGGCGGAAACCTGTATGCTGAAAACAGCGCTTCAGGTTTTGCTGTTTTTGATGACGAACTGGGAGAGCCGAGCATTATCCGGCAAGGCTATCTTGAGGCTTCAAATGTGCAGGTGGTTGAGGAAATTGTGAACCTGATAATTGCTCAAAGAGCATATGAATTAAATTCAAAGGCTATTACAACAGCCGATGAGATGATGGGAATGGCAAATAATCTTAAAAGATAAAGGTTATGCGATGTAAAAGTTATTTTGCAGGAAAGGAACGCTTACTGAACACTGAACATGAGGGGAATACGCAGGGAAGTGTTTTAGCGCAGGGGTTTTAACGAAGAATTCAGGAGGATAATTTCCAAAAATGAGGATTGAAAGCATAAGTTCCATTGATATAACAAACAGTATGGAAAGGAAAAAAGTTGGGGAGGATAAAGCTTTTGAAGATGTTCTGAGAAAAGCCTACTCTGAGGGGGACAAGGAAAAGCTCAGGGAAGCCTGCAGAGATTTTGAGGGGCTCCTGTTGCAGATGCTGTATAAGCAGATGAGAAAAACCGTGCCTGAGGGCGGTTTGTTTGAGAAAAGCCCCGCAAGAGAGATATTTGAGGATATGCTTGACGAGGAAATTATAAACAACGCAAAGGAAAGAGGAATCGGCATAGCTGACATTTTATACAGGCAGCTGAGTATAAATCTTGATAACATATATACGGTCCGGAATGAATAGAAAAAATTTAAAACTAATCTTATTAATGATTGTTTTGTTTGCAGTAGCAGGAATCGGCCCATCAAAAGAACCAGAACAGGTTACCTTGGATGGGTCTTATTCGTCATGCGATAAAAATGCTTTGCCAACAGATGAAAAAGAGCCATCTGTTCCGGAAAAGGAAGCAATTATATTTAAAAAGTTTCAGATTGAGGTAAGAGGAAATCCGCAGGGTGTTTACATGCTGGAGCTGGATTTAAAAAACCCTGATCTCAGGGTTTTTCCCGCCCTGGCCAAAGACAGGATTTTCGGGTTTGAGTATTTAAGTGAAACAGGTAAAAGATATAATGCAGCCGCTGTTGTGAACGCGGGCTTTAATTATGAATATGGTCAGCCCTCAGGTCTTGTTATTCAGAACGGAAAGATTTTAAGCGGCAGAATCGGCTATGGAAGAATTCTCCTTATAAAAAATGGAGAAGCCTGGTTTCATGATTCAGAATTTAAAATATGGATTGATGTGGATGGTGGGAAATTTCCTGTGGACAGGGTGAATCCATACCCGGAAGTTCCGGGAATTTTGGTTTTTACGCCGGAATACGGACCAACAAACCGTATTGATAAAAGTCACAGTTTTTGTATTGTAGAGAATAACAGGGTTGTTTCTTCAGGAATAGCCGAAAGTGAAACTCAAATACCAAAAGACGGCTTTTTAATTGCGGATCTGAGGACCGAAAAATCACCGCTGACGGGTTTTCAGGCAGGACAGGAAGTTACTCTCTTTTTTGATAAAGAGGCTGAACAGGGCTATCAATGTTCTGGCGCCCTGGTTAAGGATGGTGTTAATGTAGCGAAAAATGAGGATCCGTGGGCGGGCAACCTTGGAATTCCCACTCCCAGGACAGCAGTGGGCCTTAAAGACAAAAATACTCTTGTGTTTCTTGTTGTTGACGGAAGACAGCCGGGATACAGCATTGGTGTTACAGGCCGGGAACTCGCCGATATACTGATATCTGTCGGTGTTACTGAAGCAGCTGTTTTAGACGGGGGTGCATCCAGTGAAATGATTTACAGAGGTGAAATTGTAAACAGGCCGTCAACCGGAAAGGAACGACTGTTGGCCTCCTGCTTTGTTGTTGTTTATTAAACAGTAAACCTATTACTGTTCACAGGTTCTGTTAAAAGATATTGTGCAATAAAAGGAAACGCTTTAACTTACCGGCCCTTGCAAATGAAGCTGTTGTTTCCGCTATTGCACAATATCTGACCTTATAAGTAACTGAATCAGGGTGTGATTAGTAACGTAAACCTATGGCATCTACACTTCTTTACAAAAGGATTATTCCGTATTACAATTAATGTTGATATTTTGAAATATTTAATAGTATGATATGCTTTCAAGGCGAATTTATGAATTCACAATGCATTTGTCGGAAAGAGTATAGCATATAGAATTAACGGGGCTCGTCGAAATATAGAAAAGGAACGGGGCGAAAGGGCAAAAGCCTGAAATGCAACCGCTGTTCCTATTACTTTTCAGCTTTTTAGAAAAAATGAGCCCGAAGGAAGGGTATTGTGAACAGATATTTGACTAATATTGACACAGAGGCAATGCCTGTTGTGTATTATGACGCGGTAATCATTGGAAGTGGAATCGCCGGAGTTTATGCCGCGCTTCAGATGGATAAAAATGTTAACGTTGCCATTATAACAAAGGAAACTTTGGATATCAGCAATTCAGTCCTTGCCCAGGGGGGAATTGCGGTGTCCCTTGACAAGGGAGACTCGCCCGGTTTGCATTTTCAGGACACTATCTATGCAGGAGCAGGGCTTTCCGACGGAGAAACCGTTTGGGTGCTTGTAAACGAAGCCGCTGAAAACATAGAAATACTTTGCCGTTATGGCGTTAATTTTGACAGAACCGAAGACCATCAGCTTGCGTTTTCCCGTGAGGCTGCCCACAGTAAAAACAGGATAATACACACAGGGGATGCCACAGGCAAGGAAGTATGCGACACATTAATACATGCTGTTTTAAAATGCGGGAACGTAAAAATATTCGAGCGTACTTTTGCGATTGATATATTAACAGAAGATAATAAATGCCTGGGTCTTTTGGTCTATGATGAAGACGCCGCATCTTTCAGTATTATGGCTTCAGACATGGTGATATGCGCATCCGGTGGATATGGGCAGCTCTATAATTATACCACAAATCCTCCTGTTGCCACGGGCGACGGGGCTGCGCTGGCATACCGGGCCGGCTGCAAACTCATGGATTTGGAGTTTGTTCAGTTTCACCCGACGGTACTGTACCATCCTGAAAATCGTTCCTTTCTCATTTCAGAAGCGGTCAGAGGCGAGGGTGCGATTCTTGTAAATTCCAAAGGTGAACGGTTTATGCCCAAATATCACTCCATGGCTGAGCTTGCTCCGAGAGATGTTGTATCAAGAGCAATTTTTCGGGAAATTCAAAGGACTGGGTTTTCCCATGTTTTTTTGGATATCTCACATAAAGAACCTGAATTTATAAAAAACAGATTCCCTACAATTTACAGAACATGCATGAAGTA
>JAAYGP010000070.1 GCA_012727625.1 Clostridiaceae bacterium | reverse complement strand
TTTTACCGGCACCTTGCAGCCCAACCAGCATATAAACCGATGGCGGAGCAGGTGAAAAGGTGAGTTTTGACACTGTTCCGCCCATAAGATTAATTAACTCCTCATGGACAATTTTCACAACCTGCTGACCTGGGGTTAAGCTGTCCAGTACTTCCAGGCCGACAGCTCTTTCTGAAACAGCGTTTATAAAGTTCTTTACCACTTTGAAATTGACGTCAGCCTCAAGAAGAGCCAATTTAACCTCACGCATCATTGCTTTGACGTCCTTTTCAGAAACCCTGCCAACCCCTTTTATTTTCTTTATTATATTTTGAAGCTTATCCGATAATCCTTCAAAAACCATATAATCCTCCGATATTACAATTCGTTTATAACTTTTTCCAACTCCATAACACAAAAATCGATAATGTCTTTGTTCTCTCTCTGTGTGCTGCCTGCTTCCAATTTTTTAAGTTCAGTTAAAATATTCCGGATGGTTTCATTATGCCGGGAAAATCTTTTAACCAATCCAAGCTTTTCTTCATACCGTCTTAAGGCTTCCCTGCCTTTCTTAATACTGTCATATACACCCTGACGGCTGATATTGTATTGTTCCCCAATCTCCCCCAGGGAAATATCGTTGTTATAGTGCAAATCAAGTATTTCATACTGCCTTGGTGTAAGCAGTTGCCCGTAAAAATCAAGCAAAAGGGCAATCTCTACACTCTCATTCACTTTATCACCTGTCAAGTATAATTACTTTACACCCGATAATTATAGATTTCAACTCACGAGTTGTCAAGATTTTTTTATTAAATTTTCATACTCTGATTTTTTTATTAAATTTTCATACTGCGCCGCTTTTGTTTACTGTTCACATCCTGATTCAGTTACTTGACAGGTCAGATATTGCGCAACAGAAAGAAACTTTTAACGTAATAAAACTCCTGTTTTTATTATTTCACAGTATCTGCATGGGTGCATGAGTTGTATTTGATGTGTATTAAGACAGTGTATTATTATTCAATGCTTTTTCAACAAACTCAAAAACTTTTTTTTCATACTCTTCCGGATTCATATGGATAGAACGGGCATGTCCGGCTTCCGGTACAAGGTATAAAGCCTTGCTGCCTTTTTTCCTTTCATACATTTGCCTGCTCATATATGTCGGGACATAAACATCCGCCCCGCCATGTATAAACAGCACCGGATTATTGATTTTTTCAACATCCTTTAACGGGTTTACATCCGAAATCCGGAATTTTGAAATTATTCTTATAAAAAGACCGGTTATATACATAAACGGAAACCCGGACAGATGATAGTCTTCAGAAATCCTCAGGGACAATTGTTCCCAAAGGTTTGAATAAGGACAATCCACAATATAAAATGAAGCACCGTCATCCATTCCCGCATATTGCAGAGCTATTGCAGCTCCCATGGATTCACCATGAATACCGATTACAGCATCGTGCGAAAATCTTTTTTTTATGTAATCAACAACCGTTTTTAAGTCATGTTTTTCAAAAAATCCATAGGTTGTCATTTTCCCGCCGCTTAAGCCATGCCTGCGGTGATCATACAGAAGCAGGTTCCATCCTCTTTCGTAAAACATTTTTGCGTATTTAACAGAACTAACATGCGATACTGTAATACCATGACAGAATATTATGGTTTTATCTGTTTTTTGTTTTGCCGGTATAAAAAAACCGGCCAGTTTATAACCAAAAGGCGAAGTAACCGTAATTTTCTCCTTTTCAAGGGATTCAAACCATTTATAATCAAAAGCAGGATTCTGGTTTTCCCACTCCATAATCATCTCTTTTGTCTTTAACGGCAGGTTTAATATTCTATATGATGACCAAAAACCATAAACAACCAATAAAAGCAGAATTATAGACAAAATGCATGAAATAATCATTTCCGGAACCCTCTTTATCTTTCTTCAGCACATCTTCAGGCATAAAAAGACATATCGTTTTACGGGAGTATTCCACCCGCCACTTCACTGTCATGGTGGTTCAGAAGTGTGTGAAATTCCTGCTTATTGAAGATAAACAGGAATTTCAATTATAAAGCAGTATGTTCCTAAAACAGCCTGAAACGCAAACAGAAACATAAAAAACATACTATCTGTAATAAAGCCCTGCAAGCTTCATCTGCTTTGTAAATGAAATCGTGAATGTAAATTTCCTTATCTCATATTTTGCCTTTACTACAACAACTGCAAATTCCTCTTCACTTGCTTTATCAGTTGCTCCTGCTATGCTCATATCTTCAATTTCCTGAAATTCGCCGCCCTCATTTACAGCTTCGAATATTTTCTTCAAAACATCGTCGGTAAGCGCATCCCTCATCCTGACATTACACAGATTTTTAAGGGCTTCGCCGTCTTCCTCATTAATAATTTCAATAACATTTTCCGCGGCTTTTTTCACTTCTTCCTCGTCAAAATCTTCGGATAGTTTGTTTCCACAGCCGCTAAACATCGAGGTGAATATTAATATCCCAAAAACCAGAAGGATTATTGGTTTAAATCGTGATTTCATCTTTAATGCTACTCCCTTTTATATAATATTTTCTTGAGTTATATGAATATATGACCAATAATATATCCACAAATGCCAACGCACTTTCAATCATTATTATATAATTTTTGTACGGGTATAACAATGGAATCATGGAATTCACAAATCCATGAATTATAACAGCCAGAATCAGGTATAATATCTTTTGATTCCTTTGAAAACCATTCCATACAATGATTGTAAGGCATACATGCAGAATAATTGCCAGAAACCTTTCAAGAAATGCTGTACCCAATTGTGAAATGTGTACCATTGAAAATGCCGGAACAAGTATTATCAATGCTTCTGCAATACCATGCCCTAAACCGAATATTACTGGCTGCGAAAAAACACATTTGTCAGGTTTCATAAAAAACCGTTTGAACAAAAAACGAAAGCTTTCTTCAAAAACACCGGCGGACAAGGCAATTAATATTCCTGTTACTTTGGGATACAAGGTGTTAAAAAGGATAAAATCCGTTGATTTTTGTAATTGCTGTAATACAGGCAGCCTTAATAACGGCTGGGAAATGATAAAACAGGCTGAGCCTGAAAGAAACCAGAGAATTCTGCTGTTTTTAAGTTTGCTTCCGGTAAGTTTATTTTTTATATGCTTTAATTTCATTGTTGCTTCTCCTGTTGGTGGAAATAACCTTTTTTATTTTTCTTATCTGATCTACGCAGCATTTTGAGTATTCATAGCCGGCAAGGAGGTGACGCTTTTGCAATTCCCGGGTGGACAGTATTCTTCTGATAAAATAAAAAATGAACGGTATTGAAAAATTTCAATTTGCATATACCGCTCACGTTTTGGCGTGCCTGCAGGGATTCGAACCCCGGACCCACGGCTTAGAAGGCCGTTGCGCTATCCAGCTGAGCTACAGGCACAAAATGGAGCGGGTGAAGGGAATCGAACCCTCACGGCCAGCTTGGAAGGCTGGAATTCTACCATTGAACTACAC
>JAAYGP010000009.1 GCA_012727625.1 Clostridiaceae bacterium | reverse complement strand
TTTATATACAAAAATGCGTAGCATTTTTACCTTTTTGGCTATACATTAGGAAAATTAATTAAGCTTTAAACTACAGTAAAAAGGAATAGAAAATAATTTGCCCACGTTTACTTGACACAAACAAGTTGTTTTCTCCGCTTTTACATACTGTTCGAATTCCTGTATAATAGACATGGACTTACTGATATAAGTACGATATGTCTTCTGCCCGGGCAAATGACTTTAATTACCACAAAGCTGCTATGTGTGTTTATTCCAACGGTCTGGCGCGCCGGCAGAAAATATTTCCCATAACAAACGGTGAGTCAGATTTTATGAATGTTTAGTGACGGATATAACGAACATTTTAATTTACCTTGCAAACATTTGTAAGGAGGCGGCATATGAGAGTTGTCGGGTTTGTGGGGCCCAGTGGAACGGGAAAAAGCTACAGGGCTCTTTGGGTTGCAAAAGAGCGGGGTATTGACTATATAATCGATGATGGGCTTTTAATTTATAAGGACCGTGTTATAGCAGGAAAATCCGCAAAAAAGGCATTGACCAGGATAGGCTCAATTAAAACAGCCCTGTTTTATGAGATAAATCATCGGAATTCAGTTGTGAAATCCATTGAAAAAAATCAGCCAAATGCTGTTCTTGTTTTGGGAACATCAGATGAGATGGTGGACAGAATAGCCCGGGTTCTGGAATTAGGTCCTGTCAACGAGCGTGTTTATATCAATGATGTAGCTACGGAATTTGAAATACAGCAGGCTATTAAAACCCGTACAAACCAGGGGAAACACGTAATACCTGTTCCAAGCCTTGAACTGAAGAAAGACTTCTCCGGCTTCTTACTGGATCCGCTCCAGATTTTTAAACGAAAAGCCATAGGGCATTTTCAAAAAATCGGGGAAAAGTCCGTTGTTCGCCCCCCTTATAGTTATAAAGGAAAATATACTATTTCCGATTACGCAATTTACCAGGTTGTAAATTATATTATAACCGGAATGGATGAAATGGATAAAGTGGTGCGTTTCAGACTGAACAAAAGTGATGATGGTTTTATACTGGATATGGATATAATTATGGTTTACGGTTATAACCTGATTTCAGCAATAAAGAAGGCCCAGGAAGTGATAAGGCAGGAGCTGGACAGGTTTGCGGTTCTGAATATCCGGGAGATTTATATTAATGTAAAGAGCCTGGTTATGGAGAAAAGCGTTAACTTGACAGCGCAAACGCATTAACATATAATTTTTTGGTAGAGATTGTTCCTAGTGGTACCATATATTTCCGGAGGGACTAATAAGATGTTATCTGCAGCTGAGAAAACAGCAAATCATTATTTGGACATGCCGGATGAGGATATTGTTTTTCTTGTCAGAAATGGCGATAAAGACGCGATGGAGTTTTTAATACAAAAATATAAGAGTCTGGTAAAACTTAAAGCCAGGGCTTATTTTCTGGTTGGTGCTGATCGGGAAGACGTGGTTCAGGAAGGGATGATTGGGCTGTATAAATCAATCCGTGATTACCAGCCCGACAGGTCAATGGCTTTTAAGACCTTTGCCGAGCTTTGCATTACCAGGCAAATGATCACTGCGGTGAAAAATGCCACGCGTCAAAAGCATATTCCGCTTAATTCGTATATATCGTTAAATCGAAAAGCATTTGATGATGATTCGGACAGAACATATATTGATATGGTTTCTGATGATGTTGTATCGAATCCTGAGCATTTATTAATAAAAAAAGAAGAAGTTACCGGGATTGAAAATAAAATGGGTGAGATACTGTCCTCTTTTGAATGGGAGGTATTGTCACTTTACTTGAACGGCAAATCCTATGTGGAAATTGCAAATCAGGTGAACAGGCCAATCAAATCAATTGACAATGCTCTCCAGCGTGTAAAAAAGAAAGCCGAAAAATATGTATTCAACAAAATATAGAATAAGGCAGGGTACGGGTTACCGTTCACAGGTTCCGTTAAAAGATATTGTGCAATAGAAGGAAACTTTAGCGGAATGAAGCCCTTGTCTCCGCTATTTTGCAATATCTGGCCTGTTAAGTAACTGAATCAGGGTGTGAAAAGTAACGGACGGTTCAACCGTCTCCTTTCCCTTGTCTTCTCAATTGCATGCAGGTTGTTCTGTTGTTATAATAAAATATAAGTTTTAAAAATATATAACCCCCGCTAAAACGGGGGTATTATGATTAGTATTAAAGATAATCCGGAGGAAAGAAAGTGGACATTCAAGCAATTCTGCAAAAAGAATTTCAATTAAGTCCCATTCAGGTAACACCATTCCCTTTATAGCCAGGTATCGCAAGGAAATGACGGGATCTCTTGATGATCAGGTGCTTCGCGCTCTTAATGAGCGATATGAATATCTGAAAAATCTGAGCCAGCGAAAGCAGGATATATACAGGTTAATTGAGGAACAGGGAAAGATGACGGATGAGATTTCCAAAGCACTGGAGAAAGCCATGACTCTGCAGGAAGTTGAGGACATATACAGGCCGTTTAAACCGAAACGCAGAACAAGGGCAATGATAGCAAGGGAAAAAGGATTGGAACCGTTGGCGTCAATAATAATGTCCGGTTTGATGACAGATTTGGAAATAGAACAAAAAGCAATTGAATTTATTGACCCGGAAAAGGAACTTAATACAAAAGAAGATGTTTTGCAGGGAGCCAGGGACATTGTTGCCGGGGAAATATCAGATAATGCCGAATTGCGCAAGGCTATAAGAGAAATGTTTCATCGTTTTGGGGTGGTTGAAACAAAGGCAAAAAAGGAAGAAGATTCAGTATATCGCATGTATTATGATTTTAAAGAGCCGGTTGATCCTGTGGCAAGTCACAGGGTATTGGCTATTAACAGAGGCGAAAAGGAAGATTTCCTGAAAGTTGAGGTTGTTATACCGGAAGAGAAAGTACTGTCATATATTTCAGGAAGATATATAATAAGCAATGATGAAAACAAGGGCAAGCATATGTATGCTGCCATTGAGGATTCGTGGAAGAGGCTTCTGTATCCATCGTTGGAGCGTGAAATAAGAAGCGGGCTTACGGAAAAGGCCCAGGAACAAGCAATGGTAGTATTCAGGGAAAACCTGAAAAATCTGTTAATGCAGCCTCCTGTCCGCAATAAGACAGTTTTGGGTCTGGACCCGGCATACCGTACCGGGTGCAAAATTTGTGTAGTTGATGGCACAGGAAAGGTTTTGGCAACAGCGGTCGTATACCCTACGCCGCCTCAATGCAAAATGGAAGAAGCCAAAAAGGTCTTAATGGAATTGATTGAAAAGTATAAAGTTGACATAATATCAATAGGAAACGGTACAGCAAGCAGGGAATCGGAGATCTTTATTTCCGATATGCTTAAGGAAGTAAAAAGAAATGTTAAATATATGGTGGTAAGTGAAGCCGGGGCATCGGTTTATTCAGCTTCAAAGCTTGGCGCAAGTGAATTTCCTGATTTTGATGTTTCCCTGCGAAGCGCTGTATCCATTGCAAGGCGTCTGCAGGATCCCCTGGCAGAGCTGGTCAAGATTGATCCGAAAGCCATAGGAGTGGGACAGTATCAGCATGATATGAATCAGAAACGTCTTGATGAAATCTTAAGCGGGGTTGTGGAGGATGTTGTGAACAAGGTCGGAGTGGATCTTAATACCGCGTCGCCATCTCTTCTGTCTTATGTTTCAGGAATAAACGAAACATTATCAAAGAATATCGTGGCATACAGGGAAAAAGCGGGCCGCTTTAAAAACCGAAATGAGCTGAAAAAAGTTCCAAAATTAGGTCCCAGGACATTTGAGCAATGTGCCGGCTTTTTGAGAATTCATGACGGTGACAATTTTCTGGACAGAACAGCAGTGCACCCGGAGTCTTATAAGGCATGTGGGATGCTTATAGAAAAACTTGGAATATCAGCTGATGACCTGAAAAAAAGTTTGCCTTCGCTGGACCTGCTGGTAAAGAAAACCGGATTAAAAAGCCTGGCAGAGGAGCTTGGTGTTGGGGAGCCAACTCTTAAGGACATTATTGAGGAATTGAAAAAGCCCGGACGGGATCCCAGGGAGGATCTGCCCCCGCCACTTTTAAAACGTGACATTCTTGATATAAAAGATCTCAGGCCGGGTATGGTTTTAAGCGGTACTGTCCGCAATGTCGCGGATTTCGGAGCATTTGTCGATATAGGAGTGCATCAGGACGGTCTGGTTCATATATCACAGCTTTCCGACAGGTTTGTTAAAAACCCCATGGAGGTTGTTTCGGTGGGTGATATTGTGACTGTAAGAGTTCTGGAAATAGACCCTGCAAAAAAAAGAATTTCACTATCCATGAGGGGCGTAAAAAATTAGCATGGTAGTAATTTTTAACGTATGCATTAATCTTCACAGCCTGAGGCAACAAAAAGGAGAGGACTGATGAAATGTCTGAAGCATTGAGAATTGTTGACAGTCATACCCATTTAACAAGCCCTGAAAGCATAAAACGTCTTGTTGATTCATCCCGTAAGAACAATATTGATAGAATAGCGGTTATGAGCCTTAGCTGTACGGGTGAATCAAATATTTCACAAAACCTGCATTGCGCCCTGGCAAAAATAATGTATCCCGGAAAAATATTTGCCTTTGGGGGATTGATTTATCCTGAAAGCGGAGAGTTGACAAATGGGCAGGAGCTTTATGAGCAGGCAGTAAGGCTTAAGAATATCGGGTTTGACGGAATGAAGATGCTTGAAGGAAAGCCCGATACCAGGAAAAAGACAGGCTTACCGCTGGATTCCCCCGTTTATGACGAATACTATCAATACCTTGAATCGTCAGGTATACCTGTAACATTTCATGTGGGAGATCCAAGAATATTCTGGGACGCAGACAAAGCTCCGGACTGGGCTAAAAAGGAAGGCTGGATCTATACTGATGGCTCTTTTGTATCAAAAGATGCGCTATACAGCGAGGTTATCGGATTTTTGAGCAAATTTCCAAAGTTAAAGGTCACCTTTGCTCACTTCTTTTTTATGGGCGAAGAAAATATTGATAAAGCTTCAGAGTTTCTGGACAGATGGCCCGGTGTTTGTTATGACATAACTCCCGGCATTGAAATGTACGGAAGTTTTTCAGAAAATCCTGAAAAATGGCGTGAATTCTTTATAAAATACCAGGACGGGATAATTTTTGGCTCAGACAACGGTATTAACGAAGAACTTGTACACATTGACACTGCAAGGAGATTTCTTGAGACCGATGATGAATTCACATACAAAGGGATGAAAATTAAGGGAATCAACCTGGAAAGAGAGGTTCTTGAGAAGATATATCACGGAAATTTCGAAAGACGCGTGGGTAAAACCCCCGCCGGAATTAATTCAAAACTTCTTCTTGAGGAATGTGAAAGGGTTTTGGATTATGCCCGTCACTTAAAAGGCCCGGAAAATATAATGACGGAACTTAAAAGTCTGTATAAAGAGATTGTGAAAGCTGTTAATGGTACAACTTCTGTTTGCCACTTATAAATTATATGATATACTTTTAGATAAGAAAGGTAAAGTTTTGGCGTTGGTTCCCTGAGACTTAAGTTTTATACGATATAAACCGATATTATGAATGTCTCAATGAAGCCACAAAGCTATGTTTTGATAAAATTTTAAAACAAATAAACTGCCTTTAAAGGATCAGGATTATCATATCCTGATCGGACCGGACCATATTACGGTCGGGCTTAAAACGGCTTGCAGCAGCTATTACAGATAAACCTGAAAAAGAAAGTCGTATAACACCTTTCCGGGAAGTAACCATATTATGAATCTGTTAAAATCCGGGCACTAAAGAAAAACAGGGAGTTGATTTGAGTGGCTGACAGAAACAGGGTTTATGTGCGTATAGCCGGGAATGAATATATTTTATGCGGCAGTGAACCTCCCGAATATATTCAAAAGGTTGCACTATATGTCGATCAAAAAACAACAGAAATTATGAAAGCAAATCATACCCTCAGCACGTCAATGGCATCCGTTCTGACAGCTGTTAATGTTGCCGATGAAATGTTTAAAAATAAAGAACAGAAAGAGTCGCTTCAACAGGAGCTGGAACAGGCACGCAAAATGATTCAGGAGCTGAAAAAGGAAAAATCGGAATTAACCCAGCAGCTCCGTAAAAGCAATGAAGAGAACAGGCAGCTTGTTATAGAGCTTACAAAAAGAGAAGCCGAACTGTCTGAAGTCAGGAATTCATTGGCAAAAGCAACAGGAGAAACGTCTAAAACACGGCTGCACAATATCAAATAAAAAATCTGGAGGATATGTTATGAATGGTGTTGTTACCTGGAATGATCTGATAAAGGTAGTTCTTTTTATTCTGGGTGTGGGGGTTTTGTTTTATCTGCTTTTAGCGGCAATCCATCTTGTGGGCATTTTAAAAAATATTAACAAAATGCTGGACAAAAACCGTGAAAGCATAAGCAATACACTGGAGCAGTTACCGGCTATTACTGAAAATGTTTCAAAAGTCAGTGATATTGTAAGGGAAGAAATGGAGTCCCTTCAGAAAATCGTCGGGAACATTGGCAGAATTTCAGATTCTGCCAGGGAAACCGCGGAAATGCTTAAAAACGATATAGTGGTAAAGGCTAAAAATATTCTGGACATTATTGACTGGATTAAAAAACTATTCAGTGACAAAGGTGGTAAAAAGAAAGAAATCGTATATAATTATAAATACAAACAGGGTTCAGATAAGGTTGAAGAAACTAAGGTTGAAGAAACCGTTATCGTAAATGATGAAGAACAAAAGGGGAATAAACCCGACGATTCGGAGGAAAAGATAAATCCGGATTTGACAGGTGAAAAGGAAGTCGAAAAGGAACAGGAAGAGGAGATTATACAGGAATAATTAATATAAAAATAAGACCACAGAACTGCTTGCACCTGCCGGCAGCCGGCGCGGATGCGGTTTACCTTGGTGCCAGGTTGACTATCATCTTTCAAAGACAGGCGTTGTTTTTAACAAAAACAGGGGGTCGTATCAAGCTTTCAGACAGAATCAGCATGGGGGACGGGCTGGAAATAAGGGACGCAAAAAACAATAATCCATCCACAATAATAAGTGTAATGATAAAGGACGGACACCATGTCAAAACGGCAGACAAGGGAGATACTCTGCTGGCGGGCAACTTTGAAGGCTAAGTCACGCCCCGAAGCATGGTGTATAAAACATATGACAAAGCATTAATGGGTCTTTTGGCTGAGAAAGCAAAGGGCAATTTCCAAAGAGTTCCGGTTAAAGGGACATTCAGCCTTTATCCGGAAGAATATTCCTCATTTGAAATATATGATAGTAACGGAAACAGGGTTCGTGTCTTAAGCCGGCATAAAGCTGAAAAAGCAAAAGACAAACCTGTTACCGCTGAGCGTATAAGAGAACAGCTTAACAAGACCAGGGACACACCATACTTTTTTGAATCTGTTTTGGTCAACACAAGCAACAATGCATTTATTCCCGTTTCGGAAATTAATTCAATGCGCCGTGCCGCCCTTGATGAATTAAACGTTTAGGGAATTGCGAAACAAATTCTGATTAAAATGTGGATAACTTTTTTACTTAACGAAAGAATGCGGGTTTCAAGGTTGTTATAAAAAACTTATCCACAGGCTTGTAAGATTAATGTAAATTGTTT
>JAAYGP010000069.1 GCA_012727625.1 Clostridiaceae bacterium | reverse complement strand
CTATGTTGGTGACCTTATTGAGCTTAAGATAACAACAGAGGTTCTAACTGAAGATGAAGTGAGGGAGAAGTTCTGGGATTTTGAAATTGTAGACCTTAAAACTGTCTCCGATGGCTTTTTAATCACCATAAGAACCTTTGAGGCCGGAGAAAAGATTATAAACATTGGGAGCAGTGAAATTGTTATTACAGTAAAATCAACCCTTGAGGAAATAGACAGAAGTGAGCCTTTTGAGGGAGATACGAGCCCTGAAAGCCCCGGATTTTCGATATATTATAACCTTTTGTTTTACATACTGGTGTTTGCATCTTTTGTTACGGGTGGGATTTTACTGGCAAACTACATAAAAAGAAGACGGGATTCGCAAAAGAGCCCATACCAGAGGTTTACCGAACGGATTAAAAAAATATCATTTGAAGACGGCAAGTATCTTGTCATGATTACAAGGTGCCTGAAAGAATATCTTGAGCATAAATTTACTCTTGATATTAAAGGTAAGACATCATCAGAAATAATTTGTGAAATATCCACAGTGCAGGATTTACAGCCGGTGTCCGGGAAAGTTAACAACTGGCTTAAAGAGATGGATCATTACAAATTTTCGGGAGTTTTTTCGACCCCTGAAAAAAAGCAGGAATTGCTTTCAGAACTGAAAGAAATTGTGTCTGAAATCGAAAGGACAAATGAGGGGAAAGCATGTTAAGACTTGCAAGCTGGTATTATCTATTGTTAATACCTGTGATTGTTTATCTTTTATTAATAAGAAAAAGAAAGTCCGCTTTGAAATTTTCATGTGTGAAAATTTTGGAGCATGGCGGCATGAAGAAAACCATAAAACACAAGATCGGAAAGCTCGTAACTGCCGCCGGTCTTATATTGTTGGTTATTGCTCTTGCAAGGCCGCAACTTATGGAAAGTAATGCTCCCGTGCAGGAAAGCGGCATCGATATTGCGGTTGTTCTGGATGTTTCGGGCTCAATGCAGTCCGTTGATTTTGAACCAAGCCGCTTAGCGGTGGCATTGGACACCATAGACAATTTCATTAGACAAAGGCCCCAGGACAGAATCTCGTTTGTAATTTTTGCGGGAACAGCGTATACACGTATTCCGCTGACACTTGATCACAATATTATCAGGGAGTCCCTGAAGGAAGTAAGCACTGATTCCGTAAATGAGGATGGTACAGCTATAGGAATGGCTATATCTGTCGGCTTGAACAGATTGAAAAAGAGCGATGCGTCCTCAAAGGTGATACTGCTTGTTACCGACGGCGACAACAATGCGGGCGCTATAAGTCCTGAAGCAGCCACTGATCTGGCAAAGGAGACAGGGGTTAAAATCTACACAATTGGTGTGGGCAGCGATAAAACCATTATCCCGGTTAAGGTTTTCGGCCAGACCAGATATCAGCAGGCTGAGGGGGGGCTTAATGAGGAGCTTCTTAAATATATCGCTGATACAACGGGAGGCCAATATTACAGGGCACGGGATCCCAAAGCGCTCACTGCTGTTTTTAACAACATTAATCAGTTGGAAAAGACGGAGTTTGAGCAGGACCATTTTAAACAGTATACCGAGCTGGCGTTTTTGTTTATAAAGATGGGGCTTTTATTGCTGCTTGCGGGTATTTTCCTGGATCGCTGCTATTTTGTGCAAATACCCTGAAGCTTAACTGTACTTCGGCTATGTTCAGTACAGTTAAAACTAGCCGGCAGTACAATACACTGAAATATTATAACACATACCTTAAGACAAGGGAACGCAGAGCAAGACACTATGCAGCATTCCATCCTGAAATATTAACACAACCATTATGCATTGTGCTTCACACGGTTTATAAATATATTGAGGTTTGAAATTATGTACAACATGGAATTTAAAAATCCGTCCAACTTAATATATATAATACTTCCCATAGCATCCTTAGGAGTGTTCATTCTGGGAGTTGTGAAAAAAGAAAGGATAATGAACCTTTTAAAGCTTGACATGCGCGTAAGGTTTAAAATTATACGTACTATTATATTAACCCTTGGATTAAGCCTTATATTTTTTTCACTGCTTGGGCCCCAATCCTTTGAGGGGTTTGAAGAGGTTAAAAGATCCGGGCTTGATATTTACGTTTTGATTGACACATCTAAAAGTATGCTGACAGAAGATATTCAGCCAAGCAGAATTGAGAGGGCTAAAAAAATAATTGAGACTATAATTTCAGGCCTTGATGGGGATCGTATAGGCTTTATACCTTATTCCTCAGCCGCATATATCCAGATGCCCTTAACCGATGATTACGATCTTGCCCGGATGTTTCTTGAGGTTATTGATACGGATATGATTGGCGGCGGAGGAACCAATGTGGGAAAGGCTATAAAGCTGGCATCCGAATCATTCGAGAGGACATCCGGTTCGGACAAGGTTATTATAATTTTGAGCGATGGAGAGGAACATAATTCAGACAGCATAGATGTGCGCAATCAGGTTAGGAATGAATCTTTGAAAGTTTACACTGTAGGTATTGGGACGGATAAGGGAGGATTAATTCCCGTATATGACGATAAAAGCGGCCAAAGGACAGACTATAAAAAAGACTCCAACGGCGAATTTGTTATGTCGAAGCTGAACCGTGAAGTTCTGCAAAAGCTTGCCTCCATTGGAAACGGGGCATATTACCAGTCCACGGTTTCACTTGACGAAATAAATTCCCTTGCGGAGAATATTTCTTCTCTAAAAAGAGATACCCTTAAAACAGATAAAATAAGGAGATTTAAGCAGCTATATCAATATTTCCTGGCTGCGGGGATTTTGTGTTTTTTAATTGCTTACCTTTTGCCTGAGGGGAGGAGGAGTGAAGCATGAAGAAGTTATTTATCGCTTTTACGTCGCTGGTTGTTATATTATTAGTTTTATTCCTGACCGGGGCGGTAGATTATAATAATACGGTTAAGCAGGCTATTTTGGAGGGAAACAGCTTTTTTAGCAAAGAACAATATAATGAGGCGTTAACATCTTATCAGAAAGGGCTTCAAAAAGAGCCTGATAACCCAAAGCTAAATTATAACGCAGGGCAGGCATCATACATGCTTCAAGACTATCAGCAGGCGATAAGCTTTTATGAAAAAGCTATGGATAGTGTGGATTCCTTTTTAAACTGCGGCAACTCATATTTCAAGATGGGGGAAAGCGTTGAAAATCCAAATCAAATGCTTCAACACTTTTCACGGGCGCTGGAAACATACAAGCAAGGGATTTTAAAGTTTCCGGAAAATGTAGAGCTAAAGTTTAATTATGAATATGTGGCAGAAAAGATTAAAGAGTTAAGTAAAGATATGAACCAGGATCGGCAGCAAAATGAGGAGCAGGATAAGAACGAGGAAGAGGAGAATCAACAGCAAACACAGCAGAATAATCTAGGCAGTGAAGAAGAACAGACCCAGGATAATGAGCAGCAGAATTCCGATGAAAATCAGGAGCAAAACGGGTCGGAAGAGAATAACGAACAGGACGGTACTGAATCGGAAGAGGGTAATGAGCAGAATGAGAGTGAATCAAAAGATAATAATACTCAGGACGAGGCTGAATCAAATGAATCTGATCAACAAACGGGGAATGATACATCGGAGCTGAATGAGCAGGATGACTCTACGGCGTCAATGGAAGACAGTCAGATCCAGCAAGTACTTGATATGCTGGAAAAACAGGAGGAACAGGCTCTTAAAAATAACCAGAAAGTAAAGAATTACGGAAAGGAGGATGGAAATGACTGGTAGAAAAATTAGGAATCAAGTGTTGGCAAGCTTTATTATCATTATTCTTACGCTTTTTATAGCCCGGCAGCCGGTTTTGGCCGATGAACCCCAGTTCATTCTAAGCATTGATGATTTAAGCCTTCAAATGGGTGTAAGCACTAATCTTGTTCTTACAATGGCGAATGTTCAGAATGCCAAAGTTAAAAGCATAGACGGACTGGATGATTTTGATGTATTATCGTCCAGCCAGTCAACCTCCACATCAATAGTTAATAATAAAACATCTTTTAAGAGAGAGATTAATTATATAATCATGCCAAAAAAAGCAGGGCAATTTACACTCCAGGCCAATGTGGAGTACAATGGTAAGACCTATCAGACCAATGAGCTTAAAATTACGGTAACAGAAGCAAAAGAGGATTTATCGGGTGAGGTTAGCGATCTGTTTATAAAAACCAATATTTCAAGTAATGAAGTTTATTTCGGGCAGAAGGTGGTTCTTACATATGAACTGTATTCGCGCTACAATATAGAAAATTTCGGTTTTCTTGATAACGTAAACATTGATGGATTTATGATGAAGGACATTGATCAAAAAGACCTGAAAGCATCTTATGTTTATATTGATGATAAAAAGTATGTAAAATACGAGGCAAGACAGATTATATTGTCACCTTTAAAAACAGGCACATTTACAATACCGGCATACAATTTCCAGGCTAACGTCAGTACGGGCGATTTCTTCCGCTCGTCAAGACCCGTTTATTTGCAAACTGAGTCTTTGGAGCTCAGTGTTAAGCCGTTGCCAATAGATAACCGTCCATTGAATTTCTCCGGGGTTGTTGGAGAATTAAACCTTGAATCCAGATACAGCAGAACGGAACTAAACTATGGTGATTCGTTGACGCTTAGTGTAACAGCTTCCGGCAATTGCAATCTTGAAGTATTGGATGACATTATCCGGGATGGCATACCGGGGTTCTCAGTTTACGAAACGGAAAAGAATCTGGAAGAGTCAGTAGTGGACGACCAATATGCAGCCCGGAAAGAGTTTGAAATTATTCTGGTTCCGGAAGCAAACGGAGAGATGAAAAT
>JAAYGP010000008.1 GCA_012727625.1 Clostridiaceae bacterium | reverse complement strand
CTGCCGGGGAAGGCACCTTTATGGATGAGCTTTCCGATATGCTTGGCCTTGAAAACATATTTTCCGATGTTTCAGGCTGGGCGGAAATCTCACAGGAGCAGGTTATAGAGCGCAATCCGGACTATATTGTAACGGTAGCGTTGTATTTCGGTGAAGGTCCAACGCCCGTTGAAGAGATCATGGGACGCGACGGATGGCAGAATATCAATGCCATTAAAAACGGCAAAGTTCTGAACGCGGACCAGAACGAGATTTCATTGCCCGGGCCAAGGCTTGTTAACGGGGCTTTAACCCTTTATGAGTTTGTATATGGTGAAGAACCGCCGGCTGAATAATTTTAGCAATTTTTCGAGGGATTTTGCACGGAAAGTCGGGTGTAAAATATTTCTGTGCCTGACGAAATCGTAAGTTCTTTAACAATAGCTTTACACGCTCTTAAAAACCAGGCGGGTGATTAAATGAAAGAAAGGCCGGAGGGCTTCAGACTTTATGAATATGGAATATTTTCCGCACTATTGCTTTTAGCAATGCTTTTCTGCGTGTGCGCGGGAAGTGTGGGCATACCTTTAAAGGATACCCTAAGGGTCATCATAAACAGCATATTTAATCTGCCCATACCTGAGGGTATTTCCCAATCCATAATTATATCGGTACGCCTGCCAAGAGTGCTGTGCGCCGCTTTAATCGGTGCTGCCCTGTCACTGGGCGGTGGCGCCATGCAGGGACTTCTCAGAAACCCGCTTGCGGACGGTTCCACCCTTGGCGTTACCTCGGGCGCGTCTCTTGGTGCTGCAATCGCCATAGCGTTTGGCATATCAATACCGGGGATTCCCTTTGGCGGGACAATGATTATGGCAATGATGTTTGCGTTTTTATCTCTTATGGTCGTTCTTTCAATTGCATACAGGCTTGATTTTTCATTATCCACAAACACTATAATACTGACAGGCGTAATCTTTACAATGTTCACAAACAGTATAATAAGTTTTATAGTTACCTTTGCCGGCCAGAAAGTCAAGCCGATCATGTTCTGGACCATGGGCTCCCTGTCCGGAAGCAGCTATGTAAACGCATTGACCCTTCTTTGTGCTTTGGCTGTTTTCGGAACCGTAATAATGCTTTGTTCACGGGAGCTTAATGCCTTTGCCATAGGTGAGGAAAACGCAAGACATGTTGGTGTGAATGTGAGAAAGGTCAAGCTTTTTGTGCTTATTTCGGTTTCCGCATTAATTGGTGTTTGCGTGTCAATTGGTGGTACCATTGGCTTTGTTGGGCTTGTAATTCCCCATATGACCCGTATGGTGACAGGTCCGAACCATAAGAGGCTGCTGCCCGCTTCGATGTTTTCCGGTGCGGTTTTTCTCATGTTAACCGACCTTATAGGGCGTGTCATAATAAATCCGCTGCAGCTGCCAATCGGCGTGGTTACTTCGTTTATAGGTTCAATTGTCTTTATTTATATATTTTTTAAAACCAGAAAGGTAAGTTGATTTGATGCTTGATGTGAAAAATGTAACCGTAAGCTTTAACGGTAAAACAATTATTGAAGACATCAGCTTTTCCCTGAAAAATAACCAGTGGCTGATGGTGGTTGGCCCCAACGGAGCCGGGAAAAGCACATTGATAAACGCTGTTTCACAGGGCGTAAGATACACCGGAACCGTTGACTTTGTGAATGTTAACCTTGCAAAAATCAAACCGGCGGAGCTTGCAAAAAACATAGGTGTGCTAACCCAAAGCCATTTTGTCGGATATTCGTTTACAGTTGAAGAGGTGGTTAAGCTTGGCCGTTATGCGTATTCAAGGGGTATTTTTTCAGCGGTGTCGGAAGAAGACGAGGAAATGGTGAATAAGGCAATTGCCATGACAGGACTTGAGCCTTTTAGAAAGCAATCTGTCACAACTCTTTCCGGGGGAGAACTGCAAAGGACATTCCTGGCACAAATTTTTGCACAGGATCCAAAGCTGCTTTTGCTTGATGAACCAACAAACCATCTTGATCCTGTTTTCCAGAAGCTCACCTTTGAACTCATTCGGAAGTGGGTTGAAAATACCGGCAGGGCTGTGGTTTCAGTGGTGCACGACTTAAGCCTCGCGCTTACCTATGGCACCCATGCGCTGCTTATGGACAAAGGGAAACTTGTGTCCTACGGGAAAACAAGAGATGTCATAACCCGCGAAAACCTGAAAAAGGTTTATTTCATGGACGTATACGGATGGATGAAGGAACTGCTTTTTCAGTGGAACAAGACAGGGTGAAATATGACTATTCTTTATTTGATTGCAATCTGGTATGCAAATGTGCAAAAAAACTATAGCTTTGTATAAAGACAGTTTTATCCTAACAATATATAATACAAAAAGATAACAACATTAACGGAAGACTGACTCTTTATCAAAACTAACAAATTACAACGTCTTCCACTAAGAAATTCAGAACAAGGGTTTTATTACTTGTTCTGTTTTCTTGTGTGTTATTAAATTGCAATATTCAAAAGCACAAATTATATTGCATATGTGATTGCGTTGGATGCTATGACAAACAGAATATGCATTGATTAACCATATGTGTTGAATTTATAGTTCAATATATGATGTTAACCATAAAAAATCTTTAGGGAATTGCGAAACAAATTCTGATTAAAATGTGGATAACTTTTTTACTTAACGAAAGAATGCGGGTTTCAAGGTTGTTATAAAAAACTTATCCACAGGCTTGTAAGATTAATGTAAATTGTTT
>JAAYGP010000068.1 GCA_012727625.1 Clostridiaceae bacterium | reverse complement strand
TGTTAACAAACAGGTTCAGGAAAAAGGTTACCCTCCATCAGTACGGGAAATTTGCAAGGCAGTCGGTTTTAAGTCAACTTCAACGGTTCATGCATATCTGGCAGCCCTTGAGGAGAAGGGTCTGATAGTAAAAGAACCATCTAAAACAAGAGCTCTGAAAGTAGTTGATAAAAAACGCAAAAATCTTGAGGGTTATATTTCAAAACAGGAAATTGAGAATGTCCCCATTATCGGAAGAATATCCGCAGGTCAACCCGTACTTGCGGTTGAAAATATCGAAGACACCTTTCCTGTACCGGTTGAATACCTTGAAAATTCGCCTTCATTTATGTTGAAGGTTAAGGGAGACAGCATGATTAATGCCGGCATCCTTGATGGCGATTATGTCATTGTGAAGCAGCAGGATACAGCTGTTAACGGTGACATTGTTGTTGCGTTAATTGATGATGAGGCAACTGTGAAAACATTTTACAAAGAAAAGGATTATATCCGCCTGCAGCCTGAAAACAACAGCTACGAGCCCATCATAGTACATGACAATATTACTGTTTTAGGGAAGGTAATAGCACTTTTCAGGAAATTTTAATTCACTTTCAGGGTAGTTTATAGCTTTTGTGATTTTTCATAATATTACTTATTAGTAGTAATTTTCTGATATTGACATTATCGGTTATAGTATTTAAGATATGACTGATCAGAAATATTTACAGATTAAGAATGAATGTTTAAGAGTAAATAATAATTATCGATATGTATATCTCTGCCGGTCCGGAAGGATCGGTTAAAAATGAATAATTTCATAATGGGAATCAATTATTTCCACCCTGCCGTCAAATTCAATAAAACGAAAAATAGCCGACAGCATACCATCGGCATGTGAAGCTTCGTTTGAAACGCAGGAAAAGCCCATTTCACATAAATTCCATTCGTCCTGTCTGCCTGTTTCAGCAGCAGATACGTTAAACTTTACCCTGATTTTGTTAAGAATACTTTTTACAACCCGTCTTTTTTCCTTTAAACTTGTCATACCACCAATATGAACAGTAAGTTTCAATATTCCCGCAACCAAATTTTTCTCCTCTTTGCATGCCTTAATCCGACACAACCATGTTTTCCGAAGCAGTTTACATAAGTTTTATTCTAAATTATTACATGCTTCAATACGAACACAATTACATATGTTGTTACTGTTCTCAGGTTCTGTTAAAAGATATTGTACAATATTTCCATATGCATTTTTGAGAGTTTCGGCTTGCCTGAGCTCTAACTTTCCAGTTCCTGCAAATGAAGCTCTTGTTTCCGCTATTTCACAATATCTAACCTTTTCAATAACTGAATCAGGGTGTGAACAGTAACCATATGTCTGCTACTCAAATTCTTCCAGCAGCTTTAGCTGAGCATTCAGGATACCTGCCATTTTGCTTTTGTAAACAGCCAGATCTTTTTTTAATCGTTCTGCTTCAAACTTTATCCTTACAACTTCCTTATTTGCTTCCGCAATAATTTCCCTGGCTGTGTTATGTGCCTCCGAAACCAGATTTTTCGCTTTCTTTTCGGCATCGG
>JAAYGP010000067.1 GCA_012727625.1 Clostridiaceae bacterium | reverse complement strand
TTCAGCAAAGACGTGAAAAAGCCATTATAGAACGGGATATTAAAAAAGAGACAGTTTATAAAGAAATCCCGGAGATTAAGGAAATTGATAAAAAAATAAAAGAACTTGGCATCTCCGCAAGCTTCAATGCAATACGACAGAAGCTTGATGGCGGCAGCCTGACTGCTTTTGAAAGTGAACTTAATCAGCTGCTTGACAGGAAAAAGCAACTGTTAACAAGTCATGGCTATCCGGAAGACTATCTTGAAATTGTTTATACCTGTTCCAATTGCAATGATACCGGCTTTGTGATTGATTCCGAAGGCAAACCCGGTGTTGAGCCATGCCATTGCTACCGTCAGCTTCTTGTAGAAAGATTTTATGACGTCTCAAACTTAAACAGCGACGGCCGGACAGGGTTTGAATTTTTTAATGTGCATTATTATTCGGATATTCCAAATGAGGACAATATTACGCCCCACGAACAGGCGCTGAGAGTCAGAAAAAAATGCCTTGATTTTGTTAACCACTTTGAAGAAAAGGATTGTCTTAATTTATACTTCACCGGCCCTACCGGAGTGGGCAAAACGTTTTTATCAAAATGCATCGCCCTGGAAATACTTAAAAAGGGTCACACAGTATTATATCTTCCCGCTCCCGCTATGTTTGACATTATATACCGTAGCAAATATCAGTTTGACGGAGCTGAAGAGCAGAACAACGCATACAACTATATTCTGAATGCCGAATTGCTCATAATTGATGACCTTGGTACGGAATCTCCAAGCGCGGCAAAATATACCGAACTGCTGACACTTTTAAATTACCGCAGTGCAAGGAATACAAAACTGCCCTGTAAAACCATATTGTCAACCAATATAGAACCGAAGGATTTGCACAAAATCTATTCAGAACGTGTTGAATCACGAATTCTTGGCGAGTTTGACATACTCTATCTTTTTGGTGATGATATCCGTTTGGTTAAACGGTTTCAGCAAAGTAAATGAAAAGCTTTTTAAAGCAGAACAACAATAACAACAGCTAAAGGTCTTCCTGGTAATACTTGATATAAATCGTTAACCTTTTATGTTTTTATGTTGACAATTAGTGAATCTTATTGTATCATTAAAAAGAAACTGATACAATGAGGTGTTTTTAACTTGCAACGCATTAACGTTAAACAAATGGTTTTGATCGCCTTATTCACAGCATTAATGGTGGTTGGAGCTTATATAAAAATTCCGAATCCCTTTTTTCCGGTTTTTATAACATTCCAGACTGTGTTCTGCGCTCTTTCAGGTCTTATTTCAGGCTCAAAAAACGGAGTAAAGTCAATTGTGATTTATGTTTTAATGGGGCTTGCAGGGCTTCCGGTTTTCTCAACGCCATCCGGACCTCAATACATTTTTCAGCCAACATTCGGGTTTTTGCTTGGTTTTATTGCCGCAGCGTATGTAATTGGCAGGATAAGCGAATCATGCGGGGAATTCACAGTAACAAAGGCCTTTTTGGCTTCCTTTTCAGGCCTCGCTGTCATATATATCATAGGAATAATCTATATGTATTTAATCAACAGGTTGTATATGAATATGCAAACAACTTTTGTTGCTCTTGTTTCAGGTATGTCATTGTATTTTGCAAAGGATCTCTTCCTATTTGCAATAGCATCAGTTGCATCGGTAAAAATACGGAAAAGGGTATTGCTGATTTCAAATAGATCAATTACCAGGGGCAAGGAGTGATATAAATATGAGGATGTGCTGATATATGGTAATTATATTGGTTCAGTCCATATGTTTTGTTTAGAGTCTCTTCCTTTTTGCAGCTTCAGTGGCATCTGCAGATCATCCAGCACTACATTCAACCCGGGTTTTATAAAACCTGCTCCCTCCATGGCAGCATATATTTCTATTATATTTCCATTATAAAATTCCCCTTGATATATATACCATAGAGTTTTGATGTGTTTCATTTCTTCCTAGCAATAAAGAAATATCTCTGAGAGGTTTTTACCGGAGGATTTTCCGTGAATGCTTCAAAGACATCCAAAAATTTCAGACCTGACTTTTCCATAATGGGTATAACTTCATTAATATCCCATGCTTTTTGCTCTTGTTGTTCTTCAATACGCCTGTATAAATCCCCGTCCTGGCGGATAAAAAAAGTCAGATCAAGAGTTAATATCCTGTCTTTCCTGCAATATTTATTTCTCCATAAATAAGCGATATCATCGCGTATTTCATAGAAGAGATTATCTCCAATCTTTTTTTCAAGCTTGTAAGGAGTGCTAAGGTCAAATAAAAACACACCGCCCGGATTAAGATAATTTCCCGCAAGTGAAAAAACTTTAGTCAAATCCATACTGTTCTTAATGTAATTAAGGCCATCCAGGCAGCAAACAATTGCGTCAACCGTTCCATACAGTTCAAAGGATCTCATGTCCTGGCAAATCCATAATACAGGCAGATTCATTTGCGAAGACTTTTCCATGGCACAACTGAGCATATCAGGCGAAATGTCAAAGCCGATCATATCATAGCCGCGTTTTGCCAATTCAATGGTTAAACTGCCTGTGCCGCACGCCAGATCCAACACAAGACGGGGCTTGTTTTCGCAAAACTTTGAAAATAACGATTCAATATAATCAGCCCATCCGGAATAGCCCACATCATCCGTCAGTAAATCATAAACATATGCAAAATCGCCGTACATAAAGCCTCCACCAAACTATAGCTTAATGGCGGAGATAATGCACCATGACTGTACCACTGCCGGTTCAGCCTGATCTTTTCCTCTTTGAAAGGATTCCGCCAATTCGACCGGTTTCCTTGGCGCTAAGACTTTTCCAGCCTTCTTTCCGTACTTTGTCCAGCAAGCCGAGTTCCTTTGCAATTTCAAGTTTTAGTTTTTCATTTTTTTTCAATGCCATATATAACCACCTCATAGGGTATTATACCCTATGAGGTTTTATATATTCATTTTGTTTAAGTTATAAATCATTTCCTTAAGGAAATAAGCCTTCTGGTTTCCTCAATAGCTCTTAAAAGCTGTTTGTCCTCTCCATCCGGTATATCTTCCACGCTATAGTATTTATACATTTCATCATTATCTATTTCAATATCAGGGGTGACTCCTATTCCGTCTATACAAATTCCCGACGGGGTAAAATACCTTGAAATTGTATATTTAAGCCCTGCTCCGGCCTCGAGGGGTACGACCGACTGTACAAGCCCCTTGCCAAAAGTGGTCTTCCCCACAAGTGTTCCCTTGTTGTACTCTTTTATGGCAGCAGAGAGAATTTCAGAAGCACTGGCGCTGTATTCATTTATCAATACAGTAAATGGTATATTAAATTCATTTGCATCCGAATACTCTTCGGTTTTTTTGCCATTCCTGTCCTCTGTATAGACTATTAATCCTTTTGGCACAATCATATCCGCCATTTTCACAACCTGGGAATAGGAGCCGCCTGGATTGTTACGCAGGTCAATAATCAAACCCTGAGCACCATCCATGATTAATTTATTGACATGATCTACAAAATCCTTTGTAATGTCCTCATCAAAAAGCTTGAGCTGCACATAGCCTATATCGTTTTCCAGCATCCTGCTGTTAATATAAACCAAATTTATAACCCTGCGTACCATTTCAAAATTTACATAATCGTTTATACCCGGTCTGTATACCGTTATTTTCACAGTGGTGCCAGGCTTTCCTCTTATCTTTTGCACTATAAGGTCCGAATCCTTAATTGATGTTACATCTTCACCATCTACATTTATTATTTTATCCCCGTTACGCATTCCTGCTTCTTTTGCCGGCGAGTCCGGGAATGTTTCAGACACGGTCAGTAAATCATCATCATCCATAAATACCGTAACTCCTATGCCAACGTAGTTTCCGGATGACTGCTCCATGAAACTCTGCATTTGCTCCGGAGTATAATAAGCGGTGTAGGGATCCTCAACAGCTTCTGCCATTCCTCTAATAGCCCCCTCAAGCAATATATCTTCATCTATTTCCTGGTAATATGACCGTAAAAGATAGGATTTTACATTGTTAAAGTTTATAATATTTTCTCTTTTAACATTGGTGCTGAATTCCAGGTGGTATTTGGGTCTGAAAAAGCTGAAAAGGGAATGTGAAACATAACCTGCCGCAAAAGAAGTAACAGCAATCAGGCAGCAAATAAGTCCTATAATCCAATACTTTTTTTTATTCATCTATTATATACACTTCCTATCCTGTTTATTGTTGTGTTTTTAAGCTTAAAAAATATTCGCTGTTTTAATGCCATTCTGTACTTTTAAAAACACTATTCTCATTTTGCCTCAAAACTGTTCTTTGAGTTATCCTGCTATACCTGTTTATTTTTTTTATTGCTCCGGAAAGCATAAGCCATCGCCTTAGTACCGGTTTGTTCCTATACCTATTATATATATTTTTATTATTCTTTAAAATGCCTGTTTTGCTTTATTATTATTAAACAATTATTTATAAAAACTTCCGGGCACCAGTTTGAGTTTATAACCTGTTGCAGCTTAAACAGCTGATACAGTATACACATTTTCAGGCACATAATCACATATGGTATGGCAGTCAATTTGCACATGCGCTTATTGAATAAATTTAAAAACCCGGATTTACCCGGGCGTTTACTCTTTGTTAAGTTTTTTTAAAAAACCGAATACAACAAACAACAGTAGTTGTATTTACAACGCTATGGCTTTACATAATCCAGAGGATTCTGGGGAACTCCGTTTTTTCTGACCTCAAAATGCAGGTGGGGTCCCGTTGCAACTCCTGTCATTCCCGCTTTGGCAATTACCTCACCGGCTTTAACAGGCTGGTCGGTCTTAACCAAAATTCCTCTGGTATTAATGTGGGCATATAATGTTGTGATCCCATCGCCATGGTCAATAATAATCGTGTTACCATACCCACCGCGGGCACCGGCATAAATAACATTACCATCTGCTGCTGCAACAATGGCCTCATTCCATTTTGAGCCTATATCTATTCCCGTATGCATTTTCCATACCTTATATATCGGGTGAAGCCTGTTTCCATAATATGAAGCGATATTTTTATTTGTAGGCATGGGCCATATTAATTTACCTCCAAACGTCAGATTACTTTGATAGTTCTTAAGCTGCTGTTCCACATTATATGACTCTTTTTCCAGAGATTCCTGCCTATCCAGATATTCTTGTTTGCTGCTGGTATCCCTTTTAATTGCCATTTCTATATTTGATCTGTCAATATTAAGACCCTCTATTTGTTCCTGATACTGCTTTGCCTGTTCAATACAGGCTTCAATCTCCATTTGTTTTTGCTTTTTCAGGCTTTCAATTTCAAGCCTTTTTTTCTCTATGCTTTCAAGAAGCATCTGATCATATTCCGCGATTTTCTTCATGACCTGTACTCTTATGAAAAATTCATTAAGGCTTTTGCTTTTCAGCAGTTCTTCAATCTCCCACACTGTAGTGGAACGCTTGTACATGACTCTCAGGCGAGCCTTAAGCAATTCCATCTGCTCGTAATACTCTTGTTCTGCAAGCGCAATGGCACCATCCAGTGATTCAATTACAGAATCAAGGTATGTAATCCGCTCTTCAACCTCTTCTTTTTTTAAGCCGATTTCTTCAAGTTGCTTTACTATTTGATCCCGTTTATATTTGTTCCAGTTAATATCATCATTAAGTTTTTCTATTTTTTTATTATTGGAGGATATTTGTGATTTTATTTGATCAAGCTTTTTTTGAAAATCCGATAATACATCGGCATTGCTTTGAAATACTGAAGCGCAGATTAAAACACAGATTAGCACAACGCTGAATATTCTTTTTATCATTTGTAATTGTTCCCCCTGATTTTTTTGCATTCTCCTGCCTCCGGCATTTTTTTACAGCTTGGACTCCTGCTTAAAGGAAAACACAATTGTTTTCATCGTATTAATTTTTATCAGAAAATTATTCCTTTGTATTTCTCATAATCAATGGTCCTATTAATATTTCGGCCGTAAAAAGTAATATTATTAGACTTTCATATAATTCCCAAGATATTATTTGTTAATTTATTGCCTTTATACATATTATATAAAACAAGCCCTACACATTCAAGTGTTTCCTTACCGAAATTATACTTCCTATGGCTCCCATTACCGTTCCTATTATAACATAGAGAAGCAGGAGCCTTGCGCTTATATTATCAAGGGACTTAACCCGCAGGACCTCAAGGCTTCCGCTGATAAGCTCCCTGTTAACATAGCTTTCTATGGCATTATAGCCATAGCTTGTCAAAATAAATGAAATAACTGCTCCAACAAGACCTATTACCATACCCTCAATAATAAAAGGCCACCGTATGAACCAGTCATTCGCGCCAATATATTTCATAATGCCGATTTCCCTGCGCCTTGCATAAACGGTAAGTTTGATTGTATTTGATATTATGGATACGGAAATAATCAAAAGCAATGTCAATACAAACATGCTGCCCACATTCATCCATCTGAAAAACACCCCAAGCTTTTCAAGAAGTTCCCGGGGAAACTCCATTTCCTTAATTCCGGGCATAACGCTTAATTCCTCAACAAATGCCTCGCTTTGATCCGCGTCCTTCAAATGTATCCTGAAAGATTCATACAAAAACTCAGGGGTCAGGCCGGTAATGAGTTCGGAATCCTCAAGCATCTCCTTCATTTCGGAAAAAGCTTCTTCCTTTGAAACACGTTTATAACTAAAAACCCTTTCGTCGGAAATTATTTTTTGTTCTATATCGCTTGCCTCAAAAGACGTAGCATCCGTTTCAAGGATTACCACTATCTCAAACTGCGATTCCAAACGATTATAATTATAGAAAAGATTTATGGTAATCATTAAAAAAACACCAAATATGAGAAGTGAAGAAATTACCATTGCCAGGGAGGCCAGCGACATCAGCAGATTCTTATATGTATTTGAAATGCCCTCCTTAAGCAGGTATTTAATTGTTCTAATCTTCATTTATATAATTCCCCTTTTGTACATCATGGATAATCTGTCCGTATTCAAGACTGATAACCCTTTTTTTCATGTCGTCTACAATGTTTTTTTCATGGGTTGCCACAACAACTGTGGTTCCACGCTGGTTTATCTCGTCAAAAAGTTTCATGATTTCCCAGCTGGTATGTGGATCAAGATTTCCTGTAGGCTCGTCCGCCAGCAACACCGCAGGACTGTTAACAAGAGCACGGGCAAGCGCGACCCTTTGCTGTTCTCCTCCGGATAGCTGATCCGGGTATGCTTTTGCTTTTTTGCTTAATCCCACAAGGGCCAGGGCCACAGGGACCTGCCTTCTAATGTCTCTGGGCTGAGCCTCAACTACCTGCATGGCATATGAAACATTTTCATAAACGGTCTTGTTTGGCAATAGCCTGAAATCCTGAAACACCACACCTAAACCTCTTCGAAGATACGGTATTTCTCTTCTGTGCATCTGACCTATATTGAATCCATTAACATAAACCTCCCCCTCTGTGGGGACCTCCTCATGAAGTATAAGCTTTAGAAGGGTTGATTTACCGGAACCGCTTGGTCCCACTACAAAGACAAACTCGCCTTTCTCTATTCTGAAGCTGGCGTCATTAAGGCCTATCACTCCATTGTTGTAACGCTTTGTAACATTTATAAACTCAATCAATTTTATGCACCCTCGCCTGTAATAAAATAAGGATTATTTCTGCACTTCATCCAGATAACGCTTTACCATCATTGCCACCTTGAAATGAATGGCGTCATCAAAATTACGCAGATCTTTCCCCGTAAGCTTTAATATCTTGTCAAGTCTGTAGACAAGAGTGTTTCTGTGTACAAATAATTGCCTTGAAGTTTCGCTGACATTTAAGTTGTTTTCAAAGAACTTCTGAATTGTAAGCATTGTTTCAGGATCGAGAAGCTCATAAACCCCGTCCTCGAACACTTCATTCAAAAACAGTTTGCAAAGTGTGGTGGGAAGCTGATAAATCAATCTTCCAATGCCCAGGTGATTATAATCTATAATCGTCTTGTCGGTTTCAAAAATGCTTCCTATTGTAAGGGCGGTCTGCGCGTCCTTGAATGAGCGTGAAATGTCGCGAAGCCTGTCAACCTCTGTGCCTATTCCCACCGATGCTTTTACCATAAGTTCCGTATTTAAAGTGTCTATAATAATCCTGGCCTTACGGTAGATATCATCCTTGGTTTCCTTTTCTTTTAATTCCTTAACCAGCACAGTATTCTGATCGTCAAGAAGCACGACAAAATCCCTGGTATCACTTGGGTAAAGGCTTTGAATAATATTGTAGGCAAATATATCCTTCGTTTTTTCCGTACGGATTAAATATGCAACTCTTCTTACGTCATCCTTTACCCTAAGCTCTTTTGCTCTTATTGAGATATCACCGGGCAGAACATTTCCAAGAAGAATATTTTTGATAAAGCTTTTTTTATCATATTTCTCTTTATAATATAGTTTTGCATTTTCAAAGCTGAGCGATATAAATTTCAGGGCATTTTTCCGATACTCCGCATTTCCGCGGATATACGCAACATATGAGTTACTTTTTCTGTCTTCTATCTTCATATAGGCAACATCATCATTTTCCAGATAAGATTCATTTGTGGTAATGAAATCAAAGGAGCCATCATCTATATTCCCAATCTCATCTGTTTTTGTACTGGCAATTACCATACCATAATTATCTGTAATGCCCACATCGCATTTCAGAATATCCTTTACGCGATTGACAAGATTTTGATAAATTTTTACTGCCAAATGAATACCCCCAACAGGAGCTCTTTTAAATAAGAAGCACCTTAAACTTTTGTGCAACAAATATACAGTAATAATTATACATCAATTTTCCGCTGAAATACAAGGGATTCGCAAAAACATTCCCTGGAAAAAGATTATTGTCGTTACTGTCCACACCCTGATGCAGTAACTGATCAGGTCAGATATTGCGCAATAGTGGAAACAAGAGCTTCATTTCGCCTGAGCATTCCTTTTATTACACAATATTTAAAAAACAGAACCTGTGAAAAGTATTTGATCATTTTAAAAAAAGCGGATGGTTTCCGCTGAAAAAATGAACAGAAAAAGCGCAATATCAGTCCAGCAGCGCAGTTACTCTTCCCGAGAACAC
>JAAYGP010000066.1 GCA_012727625.1 Clostridiaceae bacterium | reverse complement strand
TCGCTCTGGTGAAGGCGCCTGAAACCCTCAACAGAGTCGGTACTTTTCCGGTACAGGTGTCAATTGACGGTGAAGCATATGATTCCGAGGTTGTAATTGTTGACACGGTTGCCCCGGTTTGCAAAGCTGAAGATAAGACCTGGTGGCTTGGGAAGGAATTGGATGCCATGAGCTTTATAAACGAAATTGTAGATTATACTGAGGTTACGGCAAGGTATCTTGTCGAACCTGATTTCAACCTTGCCGGTGAGCAGCAGGTGACAATCGTCTTAACCGATGAAGGCAATAACGAAACAACGGTTAATTGCACCCTTACCCTTGAGGAGGATAAAACACCGCCGAAAATATATGGAGCTAAAAAGGTAATCCTGTATATCGGCCATCCTGTGTCATATAAAAGAGGCGTTATCGCTGAGGACAACTGCGATGGCAGAATTGATATAACAGTTGACAGCAGCAAGGTAAACCCGAAGGTAGAGGGCGAATATGTTGTATACTATACGGCGACGGATTCATCAGGTAATTCTGTGACGGAAGAAGCCATTGTTACGGTAAAACAGCCAACTGTAACGATGGAAGAGCTGGAAAAGCTCGCCGATGAGGTTTTGGCACAAATAACCACAGAAGATATGACTCTGCGTGAAAAAGCCTGGCAAATTTATCAATATGTCAATACTCATTTAACATATACAGGATATTCGGATAAAACCGACTGGATGAAAGAGGCTTATAACGGTATTACAAAAGCGGTGGGCGACTGTTTCACCTATTATTCAATGTCACACCTGCTTCTTAACAGAATAGGAATTGAGACACTAAGTGTGGAAAGAGATTCACGGGGTAACGAGGCGAAACATTACTGGCATTTGGTGAATTACGGAGAGGGATGGTATCATTTTGATGCCTGCATACACATTCCTCCGCTTGTGTCCTTTATGCTCACCGATGATGAAATGGACGAATTTTCAAGACGCGTCGGCAAGGATAATTACTATTATCGCTTTAAAAAGGAAAATTATCCGAGAACACCTAAGAAGTAAATCCATGGGGTAATGATACCCTGCCTTAAGTAATTCAGCAGTAAACCTTGATCCGTTAGCAAGGTTCTGTGGCATTTATAAGATAAAGCTTTATTAAGAGCAATAAACCAAAGAAAGGGGGAGAAATTACGAAAGAATTAGGAGTAATCGGTGGTTTGGGACCACTGGCAACATCATATTTCATGGAGATGGTTATAAGGATGACCGATGCGCAATCTGATTATGAACACATTCCCATGGTTATTTACAACAAGCCCAACACACCGGACAGGACAAAATATATACTTGACAAAAATGCCGAAAGCCCCCTGGACACAATGATTTCTGTTGGCAAAGTCCTGGAGCGTCAAGGTGTTGATTATATTGCGATTCCATGTGTTACGGCCTATTATTTTTATGAGGAATTAACGGAAAAAATTAATGTACCGATTATAAATATTATCAGCGAAACTGCGGATTATCTGAAAAAAAGAAATGTCCGCAAGGTTGGAATAATGGCTACCGACGGAACCATTGCAGGAGGTTTTTTAAAGCAGGGCATGGAAAACCTTGGTATCCGGGTTTTTGAACCCTCCGGGAAATGTCAGGATAAGCTGATGGGTATAATATATGATGGGATAAAGGCGGGTGAGCCTTTTGATTCAAATGACTTTTTCATGGTAGAAAAGGAACTGAGAGATAAAGGCGCAGAGGTAATTGTGCTTGGATGCACGGAATTATCCCTTATTCATAAATATTATGATATTGGAAAAGGATTTTTGGATGCAATGGAGGTTTTGGCCCAAAAATCGGTCCTGCTGTGCAGTGGAAAGCTGAAAAGGAACTGTTATGAATTAATCACATAGCTAATCAGGCAGTTAAGCAGGATAAAAAACGGAATGGAATTTCAATATATGGCAACATGGCAAAAAGCTGTTGTTGTTATTGATAAAAAAATGCAAGGGTTAAGCCTGAATGAGTTTTTAAAAGCTGTTTTTGGACAATAATATTTTAAAAATTTCACGGGAGATCATTCATGATGGAAAGACAGAACAATGTTCTGGAGTATTTGGATAATATAGTAGACATATGCCCCGGCAAAATCTGTTATGCCAATAAATCGGAACACCTTACATTTAAAGAGGTATATAACAGCGCAAGGGCCATAGGTACATTTCTTCATCAGAAAGGACACTATAAAAGACCTGTGGTTGTGTTTATGAAGAAGCACCCGAAAACAATAGTCGCTTTTCTGGGTGTTATTTATGCAGGTTGTTTTTATGTTCCTATTGATGAGGAGATGCCCGCTCACAGAATTGACATGATAATTGACAATTTGTCACCGGAAGCGGTTATTTGTGATAACAGCACCATGGATAAAATAAGGAACTTTTCATATCGAGGAGAAGTCTATAATTACGATGACATGATAAAAACAGCGGTTGATGATGAAGTATTGTCGCGGATAGCTGAAAAGGCAATCGACACGGATCCGATTTATATTGTGTTTACATCAGGGTCCACGGGCGTTCCTAAAGGTGTTGTCGCATGCCACCGTTCGGTGATAGATTATATCGAGAGCCTGTCGGAGGTGTTAAGGGTTGACAACAATACCGTTTTTGGCAACCAGACGCCTCTTTATGTTGATGCCTGTTTAAAGGAAATATTTCCTACGCTTAAGTGTGGAGCTACAGCGTATATTATTCCAAAGGAACTTTTTATGTTTCCGCTTAAGCTTGTTGAGTTTTTAAATGAATACAAAATAAATACAATATGCTGGGTTGTTCCTGCGCTTACAATGATCTCAGGATTGGGTGTCTTTGAAAAAAAGATTCCTGAGTATCTCCATACAATAGCTTTCGGCAGTGAGGTTTTCCCGATGAAGCAGTTTAAGTTATGGCGGAAAGCACTGCCCAACGCGCGGTTTATCAATCTTTACGGTCCAACGGAAGCCACCGGGATGTCATGCTATTATGAAGTTGACAGGGAACTGGCCGATGATGAACCGATACCAATAGGTAAACCCTTTAAAAATACGGAGATATTGCTGCTAAATGATTCAAACGAGTTGGCAGAAAAGGGTGAACCGGGAGAAATATGTATACGCGGAACCTCACTGACGCTGGGCTATTACAGGGATTTTGAGAAAACAAATGAGTTTTTTGTTCAAAATCCGTTGAACGACTGTTATCCCGAGCTGATTTACCGGACAGGAGATCTGGGGATGTACAATGACAGGGGAGAGCTCGTTTTTTTATCAAGGAAGGATCACCAGATTAAACATATGGGACACCGTATAGAGCTTGGTGAAATTGAGATGGTTGTTAACAGAATGGAAGGTGTGGTCAGTTCATGCTGCATCTTTGACGAAGAAAATAAAAAGATTATACTTTATTATACCGGAAATTGTTCAAAAGCAGATGTGGTGTCATACAGCAAAGAAAAACTTCCCAGGTATATGATTCCAAACCTGGTGCTGAAGCTGGACTCCATGCCGCTCACAGCCAATGGCAAAATAAACCGTCTGCTTTTAAAGGAAATGTATATTACAGGGAGAAGGAGCTAATGTAATGGAAGCATTATTACAGATTTTAAGCGATTTGCATCCGGATATAGATTTTGAAAAACATGAAGCGCTTATTGATGAAAAAATACTTGATTCATTTGATATCATTACGCTGATAACCGAAATTAATGAGGAATATGATGTAAGGATCCCGGTGGACGAGATCATTCCGAAAAACTTTAACTCGGCAAAGTCCCTGTATGAATTAATAAAGCGTTTGCAGGATGAAGACTGACGAAAGTTGTGATATATGCCTGTTCAGAGAATCATGCGCCCCTAAGCCTTGGTATCCGCGGACTTGGATTATGACCTTTCTCTGGACAGATTTTTTTGATATTCAGGAATTGGCAAAAAGTTATGGTTGATTAAGCTTTAATCCGGAAACAATGCGAGGGAGTCATGCTATTTACTTCATACAATTTTATTGCTTTTTTATTAATATTGTTTATAGTCTATTATTCCATACCGAAAAAGTACCAGTGGGTGCTTTTGCTGGCGGCTAATTTTGTTTTTTACAGCTTTTCCGGCTGGGATAATGTAGTTTTTATAACAGTTACAATTATCTCCACATATATATCGAGTACTAAAATAAGCAACCTGTACTCCGGGCAGGCATCATTCCTTAAAGAAAATAAAGGTATGCTTTCAAGGGAAGAAAGAAAAGCCTATAAGGATAGTATTAAAAGAAAGCAAAAATTGCTTCTTATCATATGCCTGCTGTTTAATCTTGGCATTTTGGCCGTATTAAAATACACCAATTTTGTCATATATAATATTAATAACGTCATGGGTATGTTTACCAATGTGGAATTGCCCTTTTTAAACCTGTTGCTGCCTATGGGCATTTCATTCTACACATTCCAGTCAATGGGCTATATTATGGATGTTTATCGCGGGAAATATCCGGCTGAAAAGAATATAGGAAAATTTGCCCTGTTTGTTTCCTTTTTCCCTCAGCTGATACAGGGGCCAATCAGCAGGTTTGATGATTTAAGCAAAACACTTTTTAAAGAACATGATTTGGATTTCAAAAATATTTCTTTTGGTATCCAGAGGATACTCTGGGGGTTTTTCAAAAAGCTTGTAATCGCGGATCGCATACTCACTGCAGTCAATACGATTACCGGGGATCCGGATAATTATCAGGGGATTTTTGTTTTCATCGGGATGATTTTTTACGCAATACAGCTATATGCCGACTTTACCGGCGGAATTGACATTACAATAGGAATTGCCCAGGTTTTAGGCATAAAGGTTCAGGAAAACTTTATAAGGCCGTATTTTTCAAAATCAATTAAGGAATACTGGCGCAGGTGGCATATTTCCATGGGAACCTGGTTCAGGGATTATGTGTTTTATTCTGTTTCAGTAAGTCAGTTTATGATGAATATATCGAAAAAATCCAGAAGGAAACTGGGTGAAAAAATAGGCAAACGGGTGCCGGTTTATCTGTCCACAATAACGGTTTGGTTTGCCACGGGCATATGGCATGGCTCAAGCTGGAACTTTATTGTTTGGGGGCTTTTAAACGGCCTGATTATTATAGTGTCCCAGGAATGTGAGCCTTTTTACGCCTGGTTCCATAAAAAATTCAACATCGGCCACACTTTTCTGTTCCGCCTGTTCCAAGTTGCGCGTACATTTTTACTTATGTGTTCCTTAAGAATTCTGGATTGCTACAGAAATGTCGGTATTTCATTCAGAATGTTTTGCTCGATGTTTACAAACTGGAATTTCAGCCAGGTATTCAGTGGTAAAATGCTTGAAATTGGACTTAAAAAATCTGATTATTATGTTTTGCTCGCAGGTGTTATAATATTAATATGGGTAAGTCTTATCCAAAGAAAAGGGAGTGTAAGAGAAAAACTATCACTGAAATCCGAATTCGTACACTATGCGGTATACATAATACTGATTGTTGCAATAATTACTTTCGGCGCATATGGTATAGGGTATGACAGTAATCAGTTTATATACAACCAGTTTTAAGTTTAAAAAGGACCTGCCGGGAGCGGTACAGCGTTAAGTCGGATTACGCGGCCGGTTTTTGGCCGGAATTTTGAAAGACCCGGCGGAATGAAGCTGACCTGTCCGCTTGTTTATAACCGGTTCTGAGCCGGATTTATGGTGATGAACAGTGTATTGGCCAGGCAAGTCCGATTATGTGTAAACGGTTTTAAATTGAGATAAATCAGGAGATGCGGGAAAACAAATGAAAAGAAAAAGAGTATTGAATATCTTAATTGCTGTTTTAATATTGGTGTTGACGCTTGCGTTTCTCGAAAAGCTCCTCATGCCTAAATATATGACGGAGATACTTGAGGGTGCTTTAATTTCCGAATACTATAAGGAAGAATACAAGGAGCATGATGTAATATTTATAGGGGACTGTGAAGTGTATGAGAATTTTTCCCCCGTTAAATTGTGGGAGGAATATGGAATCAGAAGTTTTATAAGGGGCAGTGCCCAGCAGCTCATATGGCAGTCCTATTATCTTCTGGAAGAAACGCTTAAATATGAAAAGCCCGGGGTGGTTGTTTTCAACGTGCTGTCCATGAAGTATGGCAAGCCTCAAAAGGAAGCATACAACAGAATGGCCCTGGACGGTATGCCGCTATCCTTAAGCAAGCTTAAATCTATTAAGGCGTCAATGCTTCCCGATGAGGAATTTATAACATACATTTTTCCGATTTTGAGGTATCATTCCAGGTGGGATGAGCTGTCAAGGGAGGATATTGAATATGTGTTCAGAAAGAGGAAAATTACCCACAACGGTTATTTGATGCGGGTTGACGTAAAACCACTTGATACAGTCCCAAGAGCCAAAATATTGCCAAACTACAGATTTGATGATATTTGCTATGAATATCTTGATAAGATGGTTAACCTGTGCAAAAAGAACAATATTGAGCTTGTTTTAATAAAAGCTCCTACCTTATATCCCCACTGGTACGATGAATGGGATGAAAAGATTAAGGAATACGCAAGGGAAAATAACCTTTTATATTACAACTTTCTGGATTATATTGATGAAATAGGGATTGATTTCAGCACCGACACATACGACGCGGGACTGCACCTTAATCTTTCAGGCGCGGAGAAGTTGTCGGTCTATTTTGGAAAAATCCTTAAAGAGAACTTTAACCTGACCGACTACAGAAATGATGATGAAGTAAGGAAAATCTGGGAGAGAAAAAAGGTATTTTATTACAGCATGAAGGAGGACCAGTATAAAGAGCTTGAAACTTATGGATACTTGAAATCGTATAATATCCGGAGGGAAGAAAGTGAAATGAACTGATATGTGGAATAAATGAATTTTCCGCTAACCCTTTCTTCCTGGTAAAACTTTCCGGAAACAGCAGATCGAATCTGTAAACATTAAATGTCATTGACGCATAACACTGATATTTGGCTGAAGTAATATTTATACACATTGGCATGATACTATTGTTTAAGCCTTGTTAACAGGAATTGACTTTGAACAGGAGGATACTATGGCAAATACGGATATTAAAAAATCAAAAAACATTATGGTACTTGTTATATTGCTGGCGGTTTTGGCAGCCGGTATTATCATATTTATAATAAGTTCGCAGCCGGGCAGCAATTCCGGAAACATCACCCGGACGGAACCGTCACAACAGGCATCGAATGAACCTGAGATGCCTGAATACTATTTTGAATACAATGGGGTGGAAATAGCAATAGGCGCCAAAGCAGCACCGATAACTGAGGCCCTGGGGGAACCCATACATTATTTTGAAGCTCAAAGCTGTGCTTTTGAAGGAATGGACAGAATTTATACATACGCCGGCTTTGATTTACAGACCTATACAAAAAATGATGAGGAGTATGTTTTCTCAATCAGTTTTCTGGATGATACGGTTACTACAAGAGAGGGCATAGCAATTAGCGATTCCCTTGACGATGTTATTGAAGCGTATGGGCAGGACTATGAGAATTCCTTTAATCAATACAGCTATACCGATAATAACTATAAGCTGTCGTTTATTATAGAGGATAACGAGGTTGTATCAATTGAATATGCTTTGATTGTTGAATAATTAACAGGTTAAGGCAGCAAAGTACTGTATGCTTTAAGCCTTTCTTTCAGCAGTTAAACATCTTTGCCTTATTCCGTTTGTTTTGCTGCTTTTTTTGCGCACAATATCCACATTGGTTCTGAACAGCGGCTGGCTAATTATTTTCTTCAAGCTTTTTTCTTATTTCAGCTATTTTTGCTTTTTGCTCAAGATAGTCTTTCTCAAGAATGTGTTTGTTTACGTAAAATTCATCCAATTCATACATAAAGGCATTAAGGGCTTTTTCAACCACTTCATATTTTTCCGTGAAATTATTCGTCAGCCTGTTAAGTTCATCCTGATGTTCTTTATTAAGCCGGTCTATTTCATTCCGATGTTCAATTTTTAACCTGGCAATCTCAGCTTCCAAATCATATATTCTGCTTAATTGCTCATTCAGCTCCACTGTCTTTTTAAATGTATACAGATTGGTAATTATTAAACCAATAAAAATGAGCCCTA
>JAAYGP010000065.1 GCA_012727625.1 Clostridiaceae bacterium | reverse complement strand
TCTTTATTGGATAAAAGATTTAAAAAGAAATTTTCCCTTAAGGTTGCTATATTATTTTCAATTGTTTTCTTCATTTTTTGAAATTCAATATTTTTTTATTTAAAAAATCAAGCTCCAATGCTGCCTTTCTGACAGCATTAAGCAGCTCCCCATGCTCTATCGGCTTTAATATAAAATCCTTTACTCCAAGCTTAATAGCGGATTTTGCATAATCAAATTCTCCATAACCTGTTATTATAATAATTTTCATATTCGGGTAAAGCCTTGACACTTGACTGCAAAGCTCAATGCCGTCCATTTCATCCATTTTTATATCGGTAATAATGATGTCGGCTTTTTCCTTTTGCAAAAATTCCATGGCTTCAGCTCCGTTTTTACTTGTCCCTATAACTTCGCAGCCTGTTTCTTTCCAATCTAACGCTGTAGCAAGTGTGTTTCTTATAATATATTCATCTTCCACAATTAAAAGCCTGTACATAAGCTCCTCCGTCCTGGAAAACAAGTTGCTGTGAATTTCTGCTGTTCCTGCATTATATATACTATTTAAATCAAAACAACATAGCATCGTTTGAGATTTGTCCCAAGCCAATGCGGTTCCAATATTGTATATGCTATTATATCAAAACAACTGTATGGCCACATTATTTTATGTCTGTTATATTCTGCTTCTTTACTATATTATTCAAAACAACTGTAAACTCTGCTTACAGCTTTGATTGCAGTGATTTGCTGTCATATTTCTGTGGGAAGCCATACCTCCACGGTTGTACCTTTCGAAACCTCGCTTATTACCTTAAGGCCATACTCTTCCCCGAAGGTTAGCTTAAGCCTTCCGTTCACATTGCCTATCCCGATCCCTGTATAATTTTTGTTGCTCTGCTTTACTTTTTCTTCGTCATCCTCATCATTTAAAAGATGCTCCATGGTTTTCTGATCCATTCCGTTACCGTTATCCATTATTCTGATTCTTATTTTTTCATTTATGAAGGCTCCGTCAATAGCAATAATATTCTCGCTGCGCGTATTTTTGAAGGCATGAATAATGGCATTTTCAGCAATAGGCTGCAGGCTAAGCTTTAGAATTTTGTATGGATAAATTCTTTCATCAATATCATAAATAACCCGCATTCTGTCGGAGTTTTTTTCGCATTGAATGAATAAATAGTTTTTAAGATGCTGTAACTCCCTCTCAATAGTAACAATGCTTTCTTTAAAATCTATGCTGTAACGCATCATTCTTGCCAGCGCTTTTACCATGCCACCGATTTCAGGTGCATTTCTTGATAAAGCCATGCAATTGATAATCTCGAGAGTATTGTTAAGAAAATGAGGATTGATCTGAGCTTGCAATGCCTGAAGCTCATGCTTTTTCTGCCTGTATTTCTGTTCATACAACTCTTCAATTAAGTTGTTGATTCTGGTAACCATTTCATTAAACGACTCCGACATAAATGCAATCTCATCATTTCCATCATAGTGCATTCTCGGAGTCCATTCCTTAATTTTAACATCCCTCATATATTGGGTCATTTTGGTAATAGGGACGGTAATCCCGGATGCAACTACATAGGTTAAAAGAACAAATACTATAACAGCGGCTATACACATAATAACACTTATTTTTCCGATATATGCCGTTTCTGTTGTAATTGCCTTTAAAGGTATTACAGATAAATATTTCCATCCGTTATATTTTGATGGGTAATATGTAATAATGCACTTTTCCCCGTCTATGACCTCCAGCGTAAAACCTGACTCGTCTTGCAGCTTATCTGCAATTTTGCTGTCGCTAGTTGTACGAATATGGGAGCTGTCAGTGCTTGA
>JAAYGP010000064.1 GCA_012727625.1 Clostridiaceae bacterium | reverse complement strand
CTCCCGGGATGATCCGCATCCGAAGTTCTGCCCGCCGGCCATAATATCACCTTTTTTCACCCTGTTTACAAATGTTGCGTCAAGATCCTCCATGCAATGCTTTGCCAGTTCATCAGGATCAGAAGTGTTTAAATATCTTGCCGGTATAATAACATCGGTATCCTCATTATCGCCAAATTTGATTACATTGCCCTCGATATTCATTATTCTCACCTGTCTTTCTGAAAACCATATTTAATATATTTTCGCCTTTACTTTTTTGAAGACCAACTCTGATAACATCCGGTTATTTAATCCATAACTTCTACCGGGGATGATATTTTCCCTGTGATTGCCGACGCGGCTGCCACTGCAGGGCTTGCAAGATAAACCTCACTTCCGGCGTGGCCCATGCGGCCCACAAAATTACGATTGGTTGTTGCCACAGCGCGTTCGCCCTCAGCAAGAATACCCATATGACCTCCAAGGCATGGTCCGCAGGTTGGTGTGCTGACGGCGCATCCTGAATCAATAAAAATTTCAAAAAGCCCTTCCTTCATACATTCCTTCCAGATTTTCTGAGTTGCGGGTATGATAATACAACGTACATTTTTGTTAACCTTTTTCCCTGCCAGAATTTTAGCTGCCATACGCATATCTTCCATTCTTCCGTTTGTGCAGGAACCAATAACAACCTGATCGATTTTTATGTCACCAACATTGTCGATTGTTCTCGTGTTATCGGGAAGATGCGGGAAAGAAACCGTCAGTTTTACCGTACTTAAGTCTATTGTGTATTCTTCAGTATATTCCGCATCGCTGTCGGCCTTAAAAACTTCATACTCCCTGGTTGAATGATCTCTTATATAGCTTATGGTCTCATCGTCCACTTCAAAAATTCCGTTTTTAGCTCCCGCTTCTATTGCCATGTTTGCCATGGTAAACCTGTCGTCCATGGAAAGAAATTCAAGCCCATCGCCGGTATACTCCATTGATTTGTACAAAGCACCATCAACGCCAAGCATTCCTATAATATGAAGAATAATGTCCTTGCCGCTGACCCATTCCGATGGCTTGCCTATAAGATTGAATTTAATGGCATCCGGAACTTTCAGCCAGACCTTGCCTGTGGCCATCGCGGCAGCCATATCGGTGCTTCCTGTTCCTGTTGAAAAGGCTCCCAAAGCCCCATAGGTACATGTATGTGAATCAGCTCCTATAACCAAATCACCTGCCACAACCAGGCCAAGCTCCGGAAGCAGTGCATGTTCAACACCCATTTGACCTATTTCAAAAAAATATTTGATATCCATTTTCCGTGCGAACTCTCTGAGCAGTTTAACCTGTTGCGCGGATTTAATATCTTTGTTCGGTGTAAAATGATCCGGCACAAGAGCAATTTTTCCCTTATGAAAAACTTCCCTGAATCCGGCATTTTCAAATTCCTTTATTGCAACAGGGGCAGTTATATCATTTCCCAGAACCAAATCAACATTTGCCTGAACAAGCTGTCCCGGCCTGACATTACTAAGACCCGACGCTTTAGCAATAATTTTTTGAGTCATGGTCATTGGCATAATAAAACACCTCGCCCTATTTTCTTTATCTCATATAATTATCCTGAAAAAATAAACCTTTTTCTTCTGTTATATAACTTATTTTCAGTGAAATTTTTCATGTTTGTTGTCCGGTTTACCGCCGTCATTCCCCTGAATAAACATCGGAAATATTTAAAATATGTTTTTTTGAATAATTTTCATTTCTTTATGCAAAATAAAATATAAATTAAATTCGGAAATTTAAAAATTAACGACATTTGAATTCCATTTTTAATTCCGGCTCCTGACTTATGCTCCTGACTTATTATTAAAGGAGTAAAGCTATGCAGTATGCAACTTATTTATGCAGCTTTCCGGCGGGAGCGGTAAAATATACGCGGATTGGAGAATTGTATGAAGAAACTTTTATATATAACCGCAAATCCAAAACATGAAAGCCTTTCAGTAAGCAAAACCGTAGGCAGGGAGTTTGTCCGCAGATTTCTCGATCGCAACAGGGAATATGAATTTGAAGAGCTGGACTTATATGACATGGATATCCCGGAGGTAAATCCCCGGATTTTTACAAGCAGAGCAAGCCTTGTAACCGATGAAGACTATCATCGTCTGTCTGAGCACGAAAAATACCTGGCCGGGCACATTGAGAGTCTATGCGAGCAATTTATTCATGCTGACTTTTATGTTATTGCCGCCCCGATGTGGAATCTTAACTTTCCGTCACGGTTAAAACAATATCTGGATTGCATAATCTTAAATAATAGGCTTATCAGAATTTCAGACAATGAAATTGAAGGGCTTCTTGGAGATAAATTCAGGTACATGGTTTATATTCAGTCTTCCGGAGGAGTATATCCCAATTTTCCGGATGGGTTGTTTAACCATGGAGTTGATTATGTTCATGATGTTTTTACTTTTTTGGGTATAAAGAAATTTTATAAAATACTTGTTCAAGGTGTTGATGATGATAAAATAGGCCGCCATAAGGCTTTGGAAAAAGCCTATGATGATATCTGCACAGTCCTGCACAAAATCTCCAGAACGACAAGAGGATGGTTTTTGAACTGATTTGGATGAAACCTGCCTTTATTGAGCAATTCCCGAATACAGCATCTTTAAACAGTAATCCGGATATCAAATGGTTACCATTTAAATATAATTGCCAATTGCAACTGTCCTTCGAATTATGTTAGAATAGGATACATAAATTCTTCGGAGGACAGAAATGTTTAGGAATGGAAAACTTATTTTTATTTTTTTGTTGGCCGTAATTTTGGCCGGGTGCAGCATGGTAAAGGATTCACCCGCGGTCTATGAATTATCCTCCAAAGTAAGCAAAATATCCTATGTAACCCCTGTACCGATTTCCACCCCTCCGCCTGCGATTCCAGGCAAGCTTAAAGCAACCATTTTATCCGCCGGGGATGTTATTATGCATGACAACGTTATAAAGTCCGGCAAAAAAGGTGAAGACATTTATGATTACAACAGCATCTTCAGCAAAATAAAACCTTATGTTCAGGAAGCTGATTTTTCTATTATAAGCTTTGAAGGTGTGGCTTTGGATTCAGATAAAAATTATTCCGGATATCCTCTCTTCAACTCTCCTCCTGCTATTATTTCAGCTATATCCAATACAGGATTCGATATGGTAAACATGGGAAATAACCATTGCCTCGACAAAGGCCTTAAAGGTCTGCTGGAGACCAGGAATATTATAAAGGAACAAAACATGCAGGTTATAGGCACTTTCGGCGATGCTGCCGAAAGCAGATATAAAATAAGGGATCTTAACGGAATAAAGGTTGGTTTCCTTTCTTATACATACGGATGCAACATGAATGAAAATCGTTTGTCAAAGGAAGAGTGCGATACACATTTAAGTCTTATTGACAATGAAAAAATCGAGACAGAAATAAAGACCCTTTCCCCAAAGGTTGATCTGGTTATAGTACTAATGCATTGGGGGGTTGAATACCGAAAAGAACCAACCAGTGAACAAAAAAAGCTTGCCGATAATATGTTCTCCTGGGGGGTTGACATAATATTGGGTTCACATCCCCATGTTATTGAGCCGTCTGAAATCCGGGAAACAGATGAAAAAATAAAATATGTTATTTACAGCATGGGTAATTTCCTGTCAAATCAAATAGGAGGAAACAATCCAAATGAGCGCAATAACGATTATACTGAAGACGGAATGATGATATTAATAGAAGTGGAAAAGGATACTGAAACAGCAAAAACCTCCATTGTTTCTATAAAGCATATTCCAACCTGGGTATACAGATATACGGAAAATAACATATACCAATATATCATATATCCTGTTTTATCAACAGAGCAAATTGAATCGGAAGAAATTGATCCCGTGCTGGCCGAGAAACTGAAAAACTCCTATAACAGAACAATGAAGATGGTGCAGGATTATCCCGTCGAATAGTTGTGGTTTATAAAATAAAGACATTATCTCTTTTCAGGCAGGAACAAAGACAAAAAACGCCGGGGAAATAAAGCAAAATATCCATGCACAAATAAAAATGCACCGTTATCAGGCGTAACGGCGCATTTTCTGTCCAGGTGAAGTCTATATCTCCGCTGTTTCATATTTTCCGAGCCGGTTCTTTAATAAAGATTAAATTTTTGTGTATATTCTGGTTACACTGAAACTTCTTCCTTTTCCTTTTTTCTGGGTTCCTCAATTACATGAGCACAGGATTCCAGGCTGCATATATGTTGTATTTTGTTTCCTTTATATTTTATAGTCATAAAATTACCACATTTGGGGCATTTTTTGTCCGATACTTTATCCCAGGATGAAAAATCGCAATTGGGATAGTTTTCACAGCTTAAATAATGCTTTCCTTTCTTTGTTTTTCTGTTATATATTTTACCTCCGCATTTTGGACAATTAACACCAGCATCGTCAAGGATTGGCTTTGCATTCCTGCATTCAGGAAAACCGGGGCATGCCAGGAATTTTCCGTACCTGCCCATTTTTATAACCATTTTTCTGCTGCATTTTTCGCATACTTCATCCGATTCTTCAACCGGCAGCTCAATCTTGCTTATTTTTTCAGTTGCATCTTTCATCATTACACTGAAATCCTTAAAAAAATCCGACAAAAGCTCTTTCCATTTCCGCTTGCCGCTTTCCACAGAATCAAGCTGAGCTTCCATATCCGCAGTGAAATTTATATTAACAATATCTTTAAAATACTCTTCCATGAGATTATTAACAATTTTCCCTAATTCGGTAGGTACAAGAAACTTCTTTTCCTTAACAACATATCCTCGTGATATTATAGTGCTTATGGTGGGAGCGTATGTGCTTGGCCTGCCTATTCCTTTTTCTTCCAGCGCCTTTACAAGTGTTGCCTCGGTATATCTGGACGCAGGTTGAGTAAAGTGCTGGGATGGCTTTATTTCAATTGGCTTAACCACTTCCCCTTCCTTTAATTCGGGCAGCATGGTTTCATTTTCGTCATCTGGCTCCTCATCCACACCTTCTTCATATAAAATTAAAAAACCTTTAAATACTATTCTTGAGCCTTTTGATTTAAAAATATATTCCCCTGCTTCAACTTCAACAGCCATTGTATTATACAGAGCGGATTCCATCTGGCTTGCAATAAACCTTTCCCAGATTAGCTTATACAACCTGTAAAGATCTCTTTGCAGCGACCCTTTAACTTTATCAGGCGGAAGCTCCGGTGTTGTTGGCCTGATTGCCTCGTGAGCATCCTGCGCGGCTGATTTTGTTTTATAAATTCTTGCTTTGTCGGGAAGATACTTCTCACCATAATTTTTGTTAATGTATTCCCTGGCTTTTGTCAAAGCTTCATCTGAAATACGGGTGGAGTCGGTACGCATATAAGTAATTAAACCAATGGAACCTTCTCCCTCTATCTCAACACCCTCGTAAAGCTGCTGAGCCAGCATCATCGTTTTTTTTGTGCTGAAACCAAGTTTCCTGGCTGCTTCCTGCTGAAGGGTACTGGTAATGAAAGGTGGTGCCGGGGTACGCTTTTTTTCTCCATGCTTTACGTTTTTTATTATAAAACTGCTGTCCTTAAGATTTTCCAATACCTTATCAACATCTTCCTTCCGGGGAAGTTCCAACTTTTTGTTTTTATAGCCAAAAAACCTTGATTTGAAAGATTCACCGTTTTCCTTTTGTAAAATGGCTTCTATTTTCCAGTATTCCTCCGGAATAAAACTTTCAATTTCCCGTTCCCGGTCGCATATCATTTTTGTTGCGACAGACTGTACCCTTCCCGCGCTTAAACCCTTTCTTACATTTTTCCAGAGCAAAGGGCTTATCTCATAGCCAACTATACGGTCAAGGATACGTCTTGCCTGCTGCGCATCAATAAGATTCATGTTAATTGCGCGAGGAGTTTTAACTGCTTTCATTACTGCGTTTTTAGTGATTTCATTAAAGGTTACCCTGCACTTTTCCTTATTATCAATATTCAGAATATGCGCAAGATGCCAGGAAATCGCTTCTCCTTCCCTGTCAGGGTCTGTGGCAAGAAAAATTTTACTTACATCCTTAGCTTCTTTTTTCAATTCTGAAATCAGTTCACCTTTGCCACGGATGTTTATATATTTCGGTTCAAAATTATTCTCTAAATCTACACCCATGCGACTCTTGGGCAAAACACGGATATGGCCCATGGAAGCTTTTATTTTGTAGTTTGGTCCCAGATACTTTTTAATTGTTTTTGCTTTGGCGGGTGATTCTACTATAACCATATATTTCGCCATTCTTATCCTCCGTTTCACAAAAGTGTTGTTACAGTCTTTTGTTATAGTATCATTGATATTTATTTTTGTAAACAGAGCCGGTAAATAATTTCCATTTAAAATATAACCATATTATATTTTTTATCTTAATATACCTCTATATTATTTATCAAACAAAATTTATATATCAGGATATCACTGTTGTTATACTCAGGGTATAAGCTCTTGCAAATGAAGCTCTTGTTTCCACTATTTAACAATATCTGACCTGATCAGTGACTGAATTAGGGTGTAACATTAACAAGTATTTCTCCTGGCTTGTAGCAAAAAATTTCATTGTGTTGCAAAAATTTAGAAAATATATATTCAATATTGTATATTGCTATAAATTATGTTAGTATTTTTTTAACGGCGCTGTTAATATAGAACCACTATTAGCATATTTATATGCTGAAAGAAAATTTTATGCTGTTTATCCACATCCTGGCACTCGTTTAAATTTTGTTCTGCATTATTTTTAACCTTAATTAAGTATTTATAGTGCACTAATTATCATTACAAATAATTTTGCAAAGATGCGCAGAGTTTTTAACTTTACACTTCTTTATCAGCCACAAATGCAAAAAACGGATCCGTCTTTGTGCATGTATCTTAATAACAGGAGAAATCTAGTGTTCCAAATTCTCTGCTGTAGCTATACTGCTCAAATAACAATTTACATTGAGCCTCTTTGCATGGCTTCCAAAGGCTGCCTCTAACTGCACTAATTATCGGTTAAAACAGTGTATTTCTTAACAGTCTTGTATATTCATCACAGGTGAGCAAGGTATTTAAAAGATTAAAATGGAGGGAGTATTTATGATTATGAAAAGGTTTTCATTGTTATTGGTTTTTGTATTGGTTCTTAATCTGATTTCCTTTGCACCATCCAGCAGAGCTGCAACAGTTCACCACGTTGGTCCGGGCCAGCCCTATAACGGTACCAGCAGTGCTGTTATTCAACAGGCTTTAAACGCAGCCAAAGCCGGCGACACAATTTACCTTCATACGGCAACATATAACATCAGCGGTCCCATTGTCCTCAAAAGCGGCATTACACTCAGAGGCGACGGCATTAACAAAACAATAATTTATGGGGCTGCAAACGTTTGCACAACATACAACCAGGACGCTTATGTTATGTGTAAAAATGTTTCCAACTGTGAAATATATGGAATAACTTTTAAAAGTGCTTCAAGTGGTCCCCAGGAAAATGGAAAAGGTGCATTGTACAGAAATTGTATATCCTTTAGAGAAAGCAGCAATATAAGGGTTCACGACTGCTCAGCCCCCAAGTGGATTTATCTGGATTTTGTCAAAGCATCAAAGAGTTCTGATATAAAAATGTACAATTGTGATATTGTAACCGGACATGCGGGTGGTTATTTTTATCAGTGCAATAATGTTGAAGCATATAATAACAGAATTCTGGTATATACAAACGCAGGCTTAAGAGGAGATGGTACTACTAACCAGGTATTCCATCACAATACAATCTGGTGTGAGGCGAGCAGCGGCCAGGCAGCGTTTGAATACCAGAACAACTGCAACAATACTGTAATGCACCACAATCTGGTGTATGATTTCAGCAAATCCTACAGAGACCATTGTGTTGTTCAGAACTGGAATAATTCAGCATATGGTAATGTAAGGTTCCATGATAATGTTTACTGGAATTGCTCCGGAGGAGTGGAAATTGGAACGGGTACAGGCAATATTGTGGATCCGTCCAACCGCAACGTGGCTTACTGGCAATCCCAGGGTTACGGTTGCGGTCTTGGTACAGGCGGAACAACACCAACTCCACCGCCGGTAGATCCAAACGCATGGTATTCAGGCACTAACTTCTCTTCCCAGAAGACTTTGGGGACCGGCAATACAGGAACCAATGTAACCATTGAATTTGATGTAACGCCGCTTTACAGCAATACTTCAGGCATTATTGGCTATGCTGATTCATCCACAACCATTAACTCATTCAGCAGTATGCCGATAGTGGTAAGTATGGAAGCAGACAAATACTTCTATGCAAGAAACGGCGGAAGCTATGCAAAGGATGCGAACGTGTCTTTCAGCGCGAATAATACTTATCATGTTAAAATTGTAGCCAATATGCAGGCTAAAACCTATGATGTTTTCATAACACCAAGCGGCGGCAGTACGGTTCAGATTGCAAACGATTACGCGTTCAGGACAGGGGCTCCGGAAACTGATGATATCGGGAAAGTATGCCTGAACAGTGCTACCACAAATAGCAATGATTTTAAAATAAACAACCATACCGTAAGCACCGGTGGTACTTCAACCTGGTATTCGGGAACCAATTTCTCTTCCCAGAAAACTTTGAGTTCGGGCAATACAGGAACCAATG
>JAAYGP010000063.1 GCA_012727625.1 Clostridiaceae bacterium | reverse complement strand
GGTATACGCCACAATGATTCCGGAGCGTGAAGCATTAAAACCGGTATTCAGCGTAAGCGAGAAAGCTTTTTATTTATGGCTGTTTGTATTCTTTCTTGGCAGCGGCATTATTTACTGTATATCAAACTACAATTATTATCCTATATGGAATTTACGGAAGCTTGCGGAGGAAAGGCTTGGGCAGCAGATGTCCGGAAGCAATGAAATAGAAGCAGTGAAATCAGCAATCAATAAAATGGCTGAAAACGGGGTGGAATTGAAAAAGAGCCTGAACCAGAGCAAGATTGCCGTTAAGGAGGCGCTTCTACTTGAACTTATAAGAGGTCAGATAGAAACCCGGGAGAAATTCAATACAATGGGAAAGGATATTGGCCTTGTATTTTCGAAGCCTATTTATACTGTTTGCATCTTTTACTCAAAAATGCTGAAAGATTTGAACAGCGCGCAAAGATCCAAAATTATAAAGGAAATTGAAAACACTATACCTGCTTCAACGGAAGGGTATGGCAGGGACGGTGTGGCTGAGGGAACAATAATACTTATCCTTGCAATGGATGAATATAATGAACCGGCACTTAAAAATATACTCCTAAAAATAAAAGACCGTATAAAACTTCATGACAGCATGAAAATTTCGGTGGGAGTTGGCAACAGCTGCAGCAGTATCAGCCAGATGGGACGCTCTTTTATTGAAGCGGCAACAGCCATAGACTACAAGTTTATATTAGGAGATAACAAGATAATTTTCTTCAATGAAATTACAATAAACAGCCTGAGCAATTTTGATTACCCGGAAAAGGAATTGAAGGATTTCAGACATTTCATAAGGCAGGGCAATATAGAAGCCATAGAAGAGACACTGAACAATATAATCAAAGTTATTAAGGAAAACGACATGCCTGTAGTTATAGCCAGGTGTATCTGTTATGACGTGTTTAATTCGGTTTTGAAAACAGTGAATGAAATTGGAATTATCACACGTTTATCCTATAACGGATATTTTGACACAGAGAATCTGAACCATTTCAACACCCCGGAAGAGCTTACGGATATTATAATGGCCATATGCAGGGATTTGTGCCAGGATATAAGAAAATCAAAGGAAAGCCGAAATTCCGGCTTGATTGAGAAAATGAATAAATATATCGAGGAAAATTGCGAGGATCAGAACTTCTCAGTCAAGTTAATGGCTGATTACTTTGGAATGTCCCAGTCCTATTTAAGCAGGTTTTTCAAAAACCAAACCGGGCAGACTCTGTCCGAATATCAACTAAAATTACGAATGGAGAAAGCCAAGCATTATCTTAGATCTACGAACGAACCAATTAAAAACATTGTAAGTAAGATTGGGTATTGCAGTGAATCAAGCTTTGTAAGGCTATTTAGGGAAACCGAGGGCATAACCCCCGGAGAATTCAGAAAGCTGGCCCAGGAAATGTGATAATTGGTTGTTGTAAAACTTCAGACATATTAATTGCGATGGCCTTTTCGGAGCGAACCTTTATTAATCGCTCCGAAAAGCTTTCACATTAACCCCGCTATAAAACATCAAAGGAGAAGACCAGGACCTTGTCATTACCCCAGGTAGCTTTAACGGTCATTTTAACTCCCATGGCCTGAACATCGGTGTCTATTCTTACGAGCCTTTGATAGTTCCCGGCTACTTCCTTAAGAATCTTCCATTGTCCGTCCATATCCTTATACTTAATAAGAAAATCCTTTACCATGGTTTTTGGGAAATTAAACGCGGGCATATCCGAATTCCGGTTGCATATAGTGGGATAAAACCTCAGAACAGGATTCCCGCCGCAGGTTACCCGTTCCCCGGCTTGTATTTATAAGGAATGCGCTCTTTTTCATTTTTCTTAAAAAGTTTTTGTCAACCATTCCTCTTGTATGTTCATTGCAGGGCAGATGAAGGCTTATTATGTCCGACTCCGGTATTAAATAGTAAAGGTCAACATATTTCACCTTTTCTTCCCATGCGTCAGTGTTGGTTAAATCTACCTTATCAAAGTTGTAGATGTTAGTAGATGCCGGATCTTTTACCACATCATAGACAAGAATGTTACAGTGAAACCCGGTCAAAAGTTCCGCCAGTCTTTTTCCGATATTGCCAAAACAAATGATCCCGACAGTTTTTCCAATAACTTCAGTAGTCAGCATGCCACTTATCCATATTCCGTTACGCATGGCCCTGTCCATAAAAGCAATCTTTCTGCAAAGCGAAAGCATTATCGCTTCCCAATTTATTGTATCAAGGACATTGTATAATAAATGAGGGTTAATCTGCGATTGCAGTGCGTAAAGCTGTGTTTCCTTCTGAAGAAGTTTTTCTTCCGTCAGCTTTTTTTAATTTCATTTTTTTCTATAAAATTATTGATGACATTATATATAATATACTTATATTCATTGTTTCTTCTGAAATTAATATTTGAGATGTCTTTTACCTGCTCATGCTGGTAAATAACCTCAATGAGGGTTTTTACAGGCCTGTAGTTTTCAAATGCGTAAATAAAGGATAAAAAGATACTTATCAGCAAAGAAACCAGTATTACCTGAAAGCTTATTCTTTTAACAAATGTCAGATTGCTCATAAGCGTATTCATGGGAATGACCGATATATATTTCCACCCGTAATAATCTGACTGTGATATATTGCCACTTAGCAGAAAATGTGCAACTGCTTATGTAATTTTGCCCACAAACAGCTTAATATCAAAGGTTTTACAGAGATAAACTCAATGCTAATCGTAATTCCATGCAGTAAAGTCAGAGATTGCCACAGGATCTTGGTTCATAGTCGGTTTTTATTAAACTTTGACCTGAATCATTTTCGCAAAGCTGTTTAAGTTATTGCGATATGAAATAAAAATAATTAACAGACAATATATATATAAACATTATGTAAAGTATGTACTCATACTTCCGTGGCAATTAAATATAATATATCCTGAATTTACATCCATATAATACCGTTAATGACGTTATGCTCCTATACGGCCGGATATATACTCCTTTAATGCCCTGCTCAGCTGGTCAGGGCATGAAGTGCCTTTACCGTTGCAATCAATGCCTTCCAGCCTTTTAATTACTTCATCAACAGACATGCCTGTAACAAGCTTACTGATACCCTGCAGATTGCCATTGCATCCGGATTTGAAAGATATGCCGGTTATAATTCCGTTGTCAATTGTTATTTTAATTTCTTTGGAACATGTACCTTTCGTTATGTAAGTAAAAGAATCCATAACAAACGCCTCCGTATTAAAATTTTTAAATGTGAAATTAATACGAATTATATAATAACATATTTATCTTCTGTTATCATTAATTATTTTTTCATGACACACGCATGAGAATATAAGATAACTCAAACAGGAATTGTAAAAAAATATGCAACAGAAAGAAACTTCAGCGGAATGAAGATTTTGTTACCGCCATTGCACAATATCTGACCTGTCAAGTAACTGAATCAGGGTGTGAAAAGTAACATTATTTATCGTAATAAGGCGTTGTTGTCCTTGCGAAAATGCCTGTGTTGTTTTAATATAAATATATGGTACTTTACGGCGCAGCGAATTAATAATCCTGTACACGCTACTTTATAAAGCAGCTTGACAAAACTATACCTTATACCTTTTTGCTAAGGAGATAGCAGGGATGATACACAATTATCTCGATAAAAAGGAAAAATATGACAATGTTCCTCTGTTAAGAATGGTGGATAACCGGCATGGGGGGCTTCCTTTCTTCATACGAAAATACTCTTTGAAAGGATCATCAACCAATTTTCACAGGCATGAATATATGCAGATTAATTATATATATCAGGGGAAAGGAAAGCATATTATAAACAATCACCAGTTTGACATTATAAAAGGCGATATCTTCGTTATTCCTCCATATATCCCTCACTGCATTTTCACGCCTGATGACTCGGTTATGGAAGTTTTCGAGTTTGAGTTTGTTCCTGAGTTTATAAACCAGGATTTCAGCAGGATAGAAAACGCGGCATCATTTATGGATTTTGCATACATCGAGCCTTTTCTGGTCAGTGAGAACAAAGTAAAACCCCGTTTAAACATCCTTGGCAAAAAACAGGTTGAAATTGAAAACATATTAAACGAGGCACTGATAGAATACAAGGAAAAGCCCTCAGGGTACCAGTTGCTTATAAAATCGCTTCTTCTGAAACTTCTGATTATAGTCGGAAGAGAGTTTACAAGAGATGTGGACAGCTCTGAAGACCAATCTGTGTTCACAAGGTACAGGGATGCAATACAGAGTGCGGTAACATATATGGAAAAACAGTATGCTGATGATCTTACCATAGAACAAATGGCAAAAAAGTTTTTGCTGTCTCAATCATATTTCAGTTATCTGTTTAAAAGCATAACCGGCAAAACATTTACAGAATACCTCAATGGCATACGTATATCAAAAGCCCTCGAATTACTTAAAAATACAGACAAAAGGGTTCTGGATATATGTTATGAGGTGGGTTTTCGCAATATTAACCATTTTAACAGGATGTTCCGTCAGTTAATGGGCGTATCCCCGATGGAATACAGAAAAAGAAAAGATTTATAGAATCAATCAACTCATAAATAGAATATGCAAAGAATCTTTCCTTTCTTTATTATATACTGTTCCTGGGAATACCCATTATGTGATTACATATTTTTAAGCATAATAGAAAAATAAGTGAATTTCTGGGAGGTTATGTCATGAGTGAAAGATTGGCAATAGATGGCGGAAAGCCTGTAAGAAATATGCCTTTGCCGCCTGCATATCCGGGGGCAAGTGTTTATGGTGAAGAGGAGAAAAGAGCTGTTTTGGAGGTTCTTGACAGAAAATCCCCATATCGTTACTATGGGCCGGATGTAGCAGGCAAGGTTAAAGAATTTGAAACATTGTTTTCTCAAAAAATAGGTAACAAATATTCACTGGGTGTGACATCAGGAACGGCTGCTCTTGTTGTGGCTTTAAAGGCAGCAGGTATAGGCCCCGGCGATAAGGTTATCGTTCCCGCATGCACATTCGTGGCTTCTGCCGGAGCTGTTATAATTGCAGGTGCTGTTCCGGTATTTGCGGATATTGATGACAGCATGAACATTGATCCGGACAAAATAGGTGAATGTGTTGATGAGTACACAAAGGCTGTTCTTCCGGTACCCATTTTAGGCAACCCGTGCGAAATGGACAGGATTATGGAAGTTGCAAAGAAGCATAATCTGATTGTTATTGAAGATGTGGCTCAATCCTGCGGTTCAAAGTATAAAGGGAAATATTCCGGCAGCTTTGGCCATATAAACTGCTTCAGTCTCCAGCTCAACAAGATTATAACAACAGGTGACGGCGGAGCTGTTTCCACAAATGATGAAAAGCTTTATGAAAGAGCGGTTCGCTATCATGACCAGGGAATGTTCAGGGAAAAAGAAGGCTTTCTTGCTTCAAATGCGGAAGATGATATTTTCGTCGGACAAAACTACAGAATGAGCGAAGTAACCGGTGCAATCGCTCTTGAACAACTGAAAAAACTTGACTACATTACAGATTACATGCGCAAGATTAAGTATATGATCAAAAATGAGATAAAGGACATTGACGGCATAAAATTCCGCAGAATCTGCGATGAAGAAGGTGATGCAGGCAGCACACTGTTTATGATGCTTCCCGATGTTGAAACAGCAGACAGGTTCATAAAAGCATTAAACGCTGAGAATGTCAACTGTGGATGCCTGTATGGCGGAAGACCGGTTTACATGATTCCGCAAATCTTTTATCAGAAGACGGTGGATCGCTTTGGTTTCCCGTTTAATCAATTCAAGGAAAAGATTGTTTATTCGGAGGATATGTGTCCTTAAGCCAGCAAATATATGCCTCTGAACGCTGTTATAAGCATCAGCCCCGCATTTACCGAAAAAGACGCGGAGGATGTTGTAACAGCTATAAGGAAAATTGCAAAAGCAATTCTATAAAATAAGCTGATTAAATTACACTTCAAGACAGGACCTGCGGTAAAACTCAAAAATGAGCTGACTCTGCCTGCATTGAAGTGTAATTCTTGATATTGAATAAATAGGTTTTTAAGGCAGGTGGTGTTTTTTTGAGTAAGGAGATCGGATTTGGTATTATAGGATGCGGGACAATTTCAAACTGGCATGCAGGAGCAATTTCAGAAATTCAGGGCGCACGTCTTGTTGGCGCAACCGATGTCAGTAAAGATTCCCGGGAAGCATTTGCGGAAAAATGGAAAGTAAAGGCCTACGAGTCTTTGGATGAATTACTCAAGGATAAGGAAATCGAAGTTGTATGTATATGCACGCCAAGCGGGCTTCATGCCCCGATAGCAATACAGGCCGCCAATGCCGGAAAGCATGTTATAACCGAAAAACCAATGGCAATCAATTTAAAAGAAGCAGATGAAATGATAGCCACATGCGAAAAGAATAATGTCAAAATGGCGGTAATTTCCCAGTTAAGGTTTACTGATGCGGTTATAAAGCTCAGGGACGCTGTCAAAAAGGGAATGCTTGGAAAGCTTGTCAGCGGCGACATATATATGAAATTCTACCGTTCACAGGAGTATTACGATAAAGGCGGCTGGAGAGGCACATGGAAAATGGATGGCGGCGGAGCCCTTATGAACCAGGGGATACATGGCATTGATCTGTTACAGTATGTAATGGGTGACGTTAAATCCGTTTTCGGACATGCAAAAACCCTGGCAAGAGATATTGAGGTTGAGGATACTGCTTCTGCTGTTCTGGAATTTGAAAACGGAGCATTGGGTGTTATCCAGGGCACTACTTCAATTTATCCGGGAACGCCCAGAAGACTTGAAATAAACGGGGACAAGGGAACCATAGCTCTTGAGGAGGACAGTATTATTGTATGGGATATTTTAGGACAGGAAAAGGATCCCGATATTGTCCTTGAACGTACAAAAAGCGGTACAGCCAGCAACCCCACAGCATTTGGCATTGAAGGGCATATAAAGCAGATCGGGGACATGGTTGAAGCAATAAAGCATAATAAAAAGCCTCTTGTGGACCAGTATGAAGGAAGAAAACCCGTTCAGATTATCACAGCAATTTATGAGTCTTCAAGAACGGGAAAAATAGTCTATTTGAAATAGTAAAAACGGAGGAAAATCATGTTTAAAAAAGGTGTAATAACGGATGAAATATCCCAGGATTTTAAGATTGCAGTTGATTTGGCATTAAAGTACAAGCTTGACGGAGTTGAGATTAGGTCGGTTTGGGAGAAAAGCCCCCACGAACTGAAAAAAGAGGATATTGCCAGAATTCAGGAGATTTTATCCGATACAAACTTAAAGGTTTGCGGTATAAGCGCTCCGTTTTTCAAGTGCAATATTGACGATCAGAAAGAAATTGACGAGCATATTGAAATCCTTAAAAAAAGCATGGAACTTGCAAATATATTGGGAACAAAATATGTCCGGGGGTTTACTTTCTGGAAAAGCGGCGATTTTGACAAAGACCTGGATAAAATCGTTTCCAAATTTGAAAAGCCCGTCGAACTTCTGAAAAAAGAGAATATTATTCTTGCTCTTGAATTTGATCCGAGCGTTTACGCATCAAACGCCAAAAAGCTTGTAAAGGTTATAGAAAAAATTAACTCACCATATGTGAAAGGTTTATGGGATCCCGGAAATGATATCTATGATCCGGATGGAGAAACCCCTTATCCCGATGGTTATGAAATAATCAAAAAACTTATGGTTCACATGCATTTAAAGGATGCTGTGAAACAAGACGACGGAAAAATTACGGGTGTTCCGATAGGTGACGGCCAGGTTGACTATGCGGGGCAGTTTAAAGCTCTTATAAACGACGGTTACGATGGTTATGTGGTACTTGAGACCCATTACAGGCCAAAACACGACATAGATGATGAGCTTATGGCGCTGCCAAAGGGATCTGCTTTTTCCTATCTGGGTTATGAAGCAACGGAAGAATGCCTGATAAAATGGCAGGAGCTTCTTGACAAACTGTAACTGATAAATGCGGCTAAAAATTTAATGAGGT
>JAAYGP010000062.1 GCA_012727625.1 Clostridiaceae bacterium | reverse complement strand
ATTATATATAGTTTATAATAAGCGTGCAAGATGTTCTCTTTACCTTATGAAACCGGCTGTAAATACCGGGTTACTGTTCACACCCTGATTCAGTTACTTAACAGGTCGGATATTGCGCATATGCATTAAATATTATAAGTCAAGTATTCAATAATAAATGCAAAGAAATTATTCCGCTCATCTGATAAAATTAACTTGTATTAAGTGGAAGTTTGATTGATCAGCGATGAGTCAGAAGATCCCACCTGTAAACCATCTTATTAATGACAGGATAACTTTGGGAGGGAGATTGGTGATTTTCAACAGTTGGTTAACGTAACTTTTTAACGGACATTTTTTTAAAATTTATTATGTAATTCATAAAGGCAATTAACAATCTTAAGGCACATACAGAAAAATGAGGAACCGGCTGCCCGACCGAGAAATATTAAGGAGGAGGTTAAAGAATGAGTAGTAAGCTGGCTATTTTTGGAGGAGAAAAGGCAATAAAAAGTGATCCCGGTGATATGTTTACATGGCCGATTATAACCAGGGAAGATGAAGAAGCGGTATTGGAAGTTTTAAGAAGGGGCGCAATGTCCAATACCGATGTGACAAAAAAATTTGAAAAGGAATTTTCAGACTGGCAGGGAACAAAATATGCCCTGGGTTTCTGCAACGGAACGGCCGCACTCCTGGCAGCCATGTATGGGTGCAAAATCGGAGTGGGAGACGAGTTGATCTGCCCCAGCGTTACATACTGGGCATCAGCGGTGCAGGTGTTTTCACTTGGCGGTACAGTTGTGTTTGCGGATATTGATCCAAACACCCTGTGTATTGATCCCAATGACATTGAAAAGCGGATTACGGAAAAAACAAAGGCAATTATGGTTGTTCATTACCTTGGACATCCCGCCGATATGGATCCTATTATGGAAATTGCCAGAAAGCACAATCTGAAAGTTATAGAAGATGTATCCCATGCTCAGGGCGGGCTTTACAAGGGAAGAAAGCTTGGAACGTTCGGTGATGTCGCGGCTATGTCCCTGATGAGTGGCAAATCTTTTGCAACGGGTGAAGCGGGAATTCTGGTCACAAATGACACCGAAATATATGAAAGAGCCATTGCTCTCGGTCATTATGACAGGTATCAGGAAGGCAGCATAGAGACAGATTATTTAAAGCCTTATGCCGGCCTGCCTCTTGGAGGATATAAGTTCAGAATGCATCAATTGAGCTCAGCTGTGGCTCGTGTTCAGTTGAAATATTATGATGAACGGACGGAAGAAATCAGAAAAGCAATGAACTATTTCTGGGATTTGCTTGAAGGCGTTCCCGGTCTTCGTGCTCATCGTCCGCCAAAAGGTTCCGGCAGCAATATGGCCGGATGGTATGCCGCCAGGGGGATTTATGTTCCGGAAGAGCTTGAAGGGCTGTCGGTATCGCGCTTTACCGAGGCTGTACGAGCTGAAGGGTTTGAAGGCTGCTATCCCGGTTGCAATAAGCCTCTGCATACACATCCGTTGTTTAAAACCTGTGATGTATATGGGCATGGAAAACCAACAAGGATAGCAAATTCAAAATATGACGTAAAAAAACATGATGTCGATCTGCCTGTCAGCGAAAGGTTCAGTTTTACGTCATATGTCATACCCTGGTTCAAACATTTCAGACCTGCTGTTATTGAAGAGTATGCAAACGCATTCCGTAAGGTCGCAGAAAACTATAAGGAACTCCTTCCGGGTGACAAGGGTAATCCTGAAGATCTGGGCGGATGGTCCACTTATTTCAGGCAATGATATTACACCACTATATATTTTCCTCTTAAACAGGTGCGTTCTTTACAGAACCACCTGTTTTATATCAGCGCAAAAAATACGTTTGACAGCATATAGGTATTATGGTATATTGATTTAGTTGTAGTGTGCTTATATTATATATAAAACCGGTGTTAAGAATAGTATGTCGCGGAAGGAGGCATTGGAACGATGTCGGAACCTAAGAAAAAGGATAAGAATAGCGAAAAAGACGTGAACGACAAAAAAAGCGCAAAGCAGATTAGAAGAAGGACACGCAGGAAAGTTTGCCAATTTTGCGTCGATAAGGTTGAACACATAGATTATAAAGATGTCGGGAAGCTCAGGAAATTCCTTTCAGAGAAAGGCAAGATTCTTCCCAGAAGGATAAGCGGAAATTGCGCGAAACATCAACGACAGATGACCACCGCCATCAAGCGGGCCAGACATATTGCACTGCTGCCATATACCACTGATTAAGCAGTTACAGCCTATAGATATTGTCTATAGGCTGTATTTGAATTTACAGATAAAATTTGAAAGCTTTCGGGAAATTGGAAGTTCATAAGCCGCCGATGTTATAATCATAATACATAAAAACCCTGTCAAAAAGGGTTTATAAGCAATATGGAAAGCGGTGGTATTATGGATGGAAGTCTGGATATAGCCAGAAACCTCAGGATTATTGAAATTTTAAAAAGCGAGCTTTTGGAGGATATCGCGGTTTTATACAGGCACCTTGCGGATCCTGTAATGGAAGACACACGGGAAGTAGCCGCAGAAAATCTTTCCGATATGATTGTAATTGCATATCTTTTGGGGAAAAGGCTGGGTGTTGATTATTCAACCATGGACAGGCATATATCCAGAAAAATCCGGCTTGGGCTCATTAATGGGAATGAAATTGAGAAATATTTCGGGGATTTATCGGAATTATCGCGCATGCGTTCAGGAGAAGTTAAGGGAGCATAAAAATATAAGCTGTTTTCCCTGAAACGCTCCTTGCCTTGATCCCGGAAAGTGCCTGATTAATGAAGCATATCCTGAAGAAAAGCTTGGGAGATTATAAAAGTAGAACCGGAGGGATTGGAAATGAAAGTTATCTTAAAACAGGATGTTCAAAAACTGGGCAAAAAAAATGAAATGGTGAACGTAAGTGACGGATATGCGAGGAATTATCTGATACCTAAGGGTCTGGCAGTGGTTGCAACCGCTTCCGCCATAAACGAGATGAAGATGTGGCAGAATGCGGAAAAATCAAGAAAAGAAACTGAATTGTCAAATGCTAAAAAGCTTCAGGAAAAAATAAACGGAATGTCTTTGACTTTTGTTTCAAAGGCGGGTGAAAACGGAAAATTATTTGGTTCAATAACCAGCAGGGATATTTCTGAAAAGCTTGAAAAAGATCATAAAATTACAGTGGACAAAAGAAAAATAATAATGCCCGAAGCCATTAAAACACTTGGTACCCATGAAATTGAAATAAAACTTCATGCCGGTGTATCTTCCATATTGAAAGTTGTTGTATCAAGCGAAGAGTGATAATAAAACTGATCCTGGTATTTTTGTATGCAGCAGCAACACATGATATACTAAAACAGTAGATATTCACAGCCTGATTTCTCAAATCGGGGCCGGTTTCCTGTAAAGACGGGGGATATCTTCGGGTTTCGCTATGAAACATTCTGCTTGAATATAAAACAATGATTTCTTAAATTTGGGGTGTCATAATGGAATTAAGTTTAATGGACAGGGTACCGCCTCACAGCACTGAGGCTGAGCAGTCGGTGCTGGGATCTCTCCTTGTGGACAGTGAAATATTGCCCGATATAGCCATGAAGCTTAAAAGCGAAGATTTTTACATGGAACAGCATCGGGAGATTTATGAGGCTATTCTGAATTTGTTTGACGATAACAAGCCGGTGGATCTTGTTACTGTTTCCGAGCAGTTGTCAAAAAGAGGTACGCTTCAGAAAGTGGGAGATTTTGAGTATCTTTCAAATTTGGCTACTTCCGTCCCCACGACGGCAAACGCGCCTCATTATGCCCGTATAATAGAAGACAAATCCCTTTTAAGAAAACTGATCCAGGCAGCGGTACAGATTCAGAAAAAGAGCTATGAAGCTTCGGATGACGCTTTAAATGTTTTAAATGACGCTGAAAAATATATTTATGATATAGTTCAGAACCGCAATCAGGTGGGTCTGGTTTCAATAAGCGATGTTCTGGAGACTACATTTACGCGGCTTGAGGAATTATACAACCGGGCAAGTGAGCTTACCGGTGTGCCAAGCGGTTTTGTCGATCTTGACAGAAAGACATCGGGTTTTCAGAAATCAGATTTAATACTTGTGGCCGCAAGACCTGCCATGGGCAAAACTTCATTTGCACTTAACATCGCTGCTTATGCCGCAATTCACAAGCAAATACCGGTGGCTATTTTCAGCCTGGAAATGAGCAAGGAGCAGCTGGTTACCCGTATTATTTCATCAGAAGCACTGGTTGAGCTGGAAAAGATGCGGAGCGGAAATCTGGAGGATGAAGACTGGAAAAGAATGGCGCATGCTTTAGGTCCGCTGTCAAGAGCGCCAATTTACATAGATGATAATGCGGCAATCAGCGTTATGGAAATTTTGTCAAAATGCCGCAGACTGAAAATGAGAAGAGGGCTGGGCCTTATTGTGATAGACTACCTGCAGTTGATGCAGGGGAGAAGACGCGTGGAAAACCGTCAGCAGGAAATATCGGAAATTTCCAGGTCCTTAAAAATCATGGCAAAGGAACTGGAGGTTCCGGTCATAGCATTATCCCAGTTAAGCCGTGCTCCGGAGCTTAGGACTTCAAACCACAGGCCAATATTGTCGGATTTGCGCGAATCAGGTGCAATGGAGCAGGATGCGGACCTGGTCATGTTTTTATACCGGGATGATTATTACATCGAAGACAGTGAAAAGAAAAATATCTCCGAAGTAATAATAGCAAAGCACAGGAATGGTTCGATAGGCACTGTGGATTTGGCCTGGATTCCCCAGTATACAAAATTTGGAAACCTTGAAAGAGGAACCTGAATAAAATGATTGCTAAACTTGTGGAAAAGGTTGGCATGTGGGCTGACAAAAATAATGTGCTTCATTCCGGAACAAAGGTTGTCGCCGGTGTTTCAGGGGGCGCAGATTCTGTATGTCTTTTGCATGTATTAAAACAGCTTGCAAAGGAAAGATCCTTTTCTGTCGTCGCGGTTCATGTTAATCATATGTTAAGAGGAAATGAAGCCATAGAGGATGAAAGTTTTGTTGCTGATCTTTGTAAGTCGTGGGATATTCCATTAAGAATTTTCAGAGAAAATGTTAAAGCCCTGGCCGAAAAAAAAGGGCTTTCTGTCGAGGAAGCAGGCAGGATTGTTAGATATAACTGTTTTCGGACAGTATTAACGGAGACTGGCGCAAATTATATTGCCGTTGCCCATCATGCCCAGGATCAGGCTGAAACGGTTTTTTTAAACCTGCTTCGGGGCAGCGGTCTTGACGGGCTTTGCGGCATGGAAGAAATCCATGGGCAAGTTATGCGGCCTTTCCTTACAACAGAAAAGCGTGAAATATATGATTATATAAAAAGAAATAAGCTTAAATACAAAACAGACAGCAGTAATCTTGACAATTTGTATGCAAGAAACACCATAAGGAATATTGTTTTTCCCCTTATTGAGAAGGAAACCGGAAAATCGATGGTTCCTCCGATGCTCAGGGCTTCTCTTTTGCTTAAGGCAGACAGGGACTATCTTGACCGGATGGCGTTAAAGCATTTCGACGGAGTAAAAGACATGGAGGAGCAGGGAACAATTATACTGAACAGGAAAAGCTTTTTAAAGCTTCATCCGGCAATGAAAGGAAGAGTATTGCGAATTGCATGGGAAAGAATAACGGGAACGGTTAAAGGTCTTGAATCAAAGCATGTTGAAGCGGCTTTCGAGGTTGCGGGGAAGAAAGGAACGGGAAAGTCCGTAAACTGGCCCGGGGGAGTTCGGGTTAAAACAGATTATAACCGGCTTATAATAACAAAAAAAGAAGTACAGAAAGAAAAGCCTTTCAGGCATGATATACAAATACCCTGCACAGAAGAAGTGGTGGACGGTAAGCTTAAGGTAACTGCCAGGGTTTACACAACAGGTGAATATATTAAGACCTTTGGCTATATAGTTAAAATGAAAGAAAAAGGTTTGGTGCAGCTGTTTGATTACAACAAAATAAACGAGGGAATAAATATAAGGAGCAGGCTCAGGGGAGATGTTTTTTTTCCTTTCGGAAGCCCGGGGAAAAAGAAGCTTAAGGACTTTTTCATAGATGAAAAAATTCCCGGGGATATGAGGGGGAAAATACCTTTACTGGCAGATGGCTCAAAAATTATGTGGGTTATAGGTGTAAGAACAGCTGAGGATTATAAAATTACAGAGAACACAAAAGAAATATTGTATGTTAAAATAACAGATGCCAATATTAATCCATCACGGAGGTAACATAATGAAATTTAAGGTTTTGGTTACAAAAGAGGAATTGGATAAAAGAACCACGGAGCTTGCAAAGGCAATTGAACGCGATTATAAAGGCAAGGATCTGGTTCTTGTGGGTGTTTTGAAAGGCGGTTTTATATTTCTTGCCGATCTGGTCAGGAAAATATCCATGGATTTGTCAATTGATTTCATTTCCGTATCCAGTTACGGGAACTCAACAGAGTCTTCCGGAGTGGTACGGATATTGAAAGACATTGATTCGGATATTACCGGTAAACACGTGCTTTTGGTTGAGGATCTCATTGACACCGGCCTGACGCTGAAATACCTGAAAGAGCTTTTTAATACAAAGGGCTGCGCCAGTGTTAAGCTTGCAGCTATCCTTGATAAGCCGGAAAGGCGCAAGGTAGACCTGAAAGTTGATTACTCAGGTATTGAAATACCCGATAAGTTTGTTGTGGGTTATGGTCTTGACTGGGCAGGAAAATACAGAAATCTGCCCGATGTATGCGTCGTTGGCGATGGAACTTAAACGTTGTTTTTTCTGGGCAATTATGCTAATATAACATAAAGCGAAAGTTAATATTGGATTCTGTATCCGGCTTTCTTTTGAAAGCCAATATAACTTAAGAAATCTGAATATTTTTGTTTAGCTTATAAACTTATATGACAAGATATATAAAATTTTTATTATAGCAAAAAATAAAAGCATCCGCATACCGGTGCAGGTATTTTTTCAAGCGGGAGGTTGACTCATTGAAGAATCTACGGGGAATTAGTTTTTATATCATACTGTTTGTTATTATATTGATTATCATTGCTATGTGGAATGATATTAATGACCCTCTGGTTATGAAATACAGTCAGTTCAAAAAGGAATTGAACGCAAACAATATCAAGAGCCTTCAGGTTCAGGGGCTTGACGCGCAGGTAATACTTAAGAACCCATCAGGCGAATTCAAGGAAAATGTTCCGTACAGGACATATTTTTTGTCCGCGGATCATATTACTGAAATAATCGATGAGAGTATTGAAAAAGGCTTGTTGAACGATGTATCATTCCCGCCTGAAGCAACGATGCCCTGGTGGATTTCAATACTTCCCACCCTTGTTATTGTCGCATTGTTCATCTTGTTCTGGGTTTTCTTTATCAACCAGTCTCAGAGCGGCGGCGGAAGCCGTGTTATGTCTTTCGGGAAAAGCAGGGCCAGAATGGCGTCAGAGGATAAGATTAAGGTCAAGTTTGACGACGTTGCCGGGGCTGATGAAGAAAAAGAGGAGCTCATGGAAATTGTCGATTTCCTTAAAGAGCCTAAAAAGTTTGTGGAACTGGGAGCCAGGATACCCAAAGGTGTTCTTTTGGTAGGCCCTCCCGGCACAGGGAAAACACTTCTGGCGAAAGCGGTTTCAGGTGAGGCCGGTGTACCGTTCTTTTCCATAAGCGGTTCAGACTTTGTTGAAATGTTTGTGGGTGTGGGTGCGTCCCGTGTTCGTGACCTTTTTGAACAGGCAAAAAAGAATGCGCCCTGTATAATTTTTATAGACGAGATTGATGCCGTGGGGCGTCACCGTGGCGCAGGTTTAGGCGGAGGTCACGATGAAAGGGAGCAGACTCTTAACCAGCTGCTGGTCGAAATGGACGGGTTCGGAGTAAACGAAGGTGTTATTATTCTGGCTGCGACAAACCGGCCGGACATCCTTGATCCTGCCCTGTTAAGACCTGGACGGTTTGATCGCCGGGTTGTGGTCGGTTATCCCGACATAAAGGGAAGAGAAGAGATCTTAAAAGTACACTCCCGCGGCAAACCGCTGGGCAGTGATGTGGATTTAAAGGAACTGGCCAAAAGCACTCCCGGGTTCACGGGAGCGGATTTGGAAAACCTGTTGAATGAATCAGCATTGCTTGCTGCCCGTAACGGTAAAAAGGAAATCACCATGGAAGAAATCAAGGAGGCAACATTCAAGGTTATTGTAGGGCCTGAAAAGAAAAGCAGGGTAATGAACGAAAAAGAAAAGAGACTTACAGCTTATCACGAGGCAGGCCATGCCATTGCTGTCAAAGTTGTTTCCACCACAAACAAGGTTGACAGGGTCTCCATTATTCCATCCGGCCGTGCAGGAGGTTATACTGCTCATAAGCCTGATGAGGATGTATCATACAAAACAAAATCACAATTGCTTGAGGAAATTGTTATTTCCCTGGGAGGCCGCGCGGCAGAAGAGCTTGTTCTCGGTGAAGTCAGCACGGGTGCGTATGCCGATCTTAAGACCGCAAACACTGTGGCACGCAATATGATAACAAAGTATGGAATGAGTGAAAGCCTTGAAAACATGTTCTTTGGCGACGAAAATGATGAGGTTTTCCTTGGAAAATCATATCTCCATGCAAGAACTTTCAGTGAAGAGGTGTCCTCAAAAATTGATACAGAGGTTAAAAGGATAATAGACGAAGCTTACAGCAGGATGAAAGATATCTTAAGGGAAAACATGCAGCGTTTGCATAATGTTGCGAATGCCCTGCTGGAGAAGGAGCGTCTTGAAGGGTTTGAATTTGAAAAGATATTCAATGAAGGTTACACACCGGAGTTACAGGAGCCGGAACCGTCGCCGTCACCGGTATAAAAATCCGATGCCGGCCTTTGCGGAAAATTCTGTTCATGCGCAGAAAAATGCAGAACAACAATAACAACAGGCAAAAGCTTGCCTGAGAATACTTGATGCAGTTATTTTAAAACGCGGTTTTTACAATAAAAACAGGTTAATTAGCTGTTTTGGCATACTTGACAAATCTGCGACTGTTATTATGATGACGAAGCAAAAAGCCCAGCCTGATGAAAGCGGGGCTTTTTTGGAAAATTATCGCTGATCACTTAAATTTAAGGCATGGAGGCGAAAGGAAAGTAAAATGACAAAAAATCAATTCAGGGAATGGGCATTAAAAGAGGTTCGAATACTTGACGGCGCCACAGGAACCATGCTCCAGAAAGCAGGAATGCCATCGGGAGTCTGTCCTGAAAAATGGGTCCTTGATAATCCGGATACATAGCTTGCCATACAGAGGGAGTATTTACAAAATGGCTCAGATATTATTTACGCATTTACATTTGGCGCAAATGGATTAAAGCTTAAAGAATATGATGTGAGTGATGTTGAGGGGTATAATCGTGAGCTTGCGAAGCTTTCAAAAAAAGCAGCCGGTGACAGAGCATATGTGGCGGGAGATTTGGCTCCCACAGGCCAGATGATGGAACCTTTTGGCATTTACACTTTTGAAGATATAGTTGAAGCATATAAAAAGCAGGTCCGCGGGTTATTGGACGGTGGTGTGGATCTGTTTGCAATTGAAACGATGATGGATATCCAGGAAGCCAGGGCCGCGGTTCTGGCGGTCAGGGAAATGTGCGATCTTCCGGTAATTGCAACAATGACTTTTAATGCCGATGGTCATACAATTAACGGAACTGATCCAATTACAGCGCTTGTTACATTGCAAGCACTTGGTGTTGATGCATTTGGCTGTAACTGTTCAACAGGCCCCGGTGAAATGATTGAGCTGATTCGCCGTATAAAACCCTATTCTGAAGTGCCCCTGGTTGCTAAGCCAAATGCCGGGCTTCCTGATCTTGTTGACGGGAAAACCGTGTTTCAGATGGATGCAGACGAGTTTGCAGGATATACGGCTGATTTTATAAAATCCGGAGTAAACTTAATTGGTGGATGCTGCGGAACATCACCCGAATTTATTAAAAAGGTGTATGAGGCATCCAGGGGATTATCCTGTGAGAACATATCACCAAAAGCAGATAAAATGGTAACAACATCATCACGCCGATATGTAACATTATACGACGGCATGCTTTCCCGGGCAGCCGGCAATAGAATTGACACCGGGATGAATAAGGAGCTGATGGATGATTTGCTGGACGGTTCAATGGAACTGGTCACTGAATATGCACTGGATTTAATTTCCGACGGAGCAGAATTCTTAATTATAAACGCCGAAGATACCGGGATGGATGAAGAAAAGATCCTTGTTGAGGTTGTAAAAACTTTAAGCCAGATGGTTCAGGTTCCTCTTTGCATTGAAACTAAATCTTCTGAGGCTCTTGACAAGGCTCTAAGGATTTACCCCGGAAGGGCGCTTGTTCTGACAGACGAAAAAACACCCGACAAACTGCTCCCTGTGGCATCCAAATACGGAGCGGTCTGCTTGTAACAAATTTTCGTAATAGATCTTGACGAAATTAAGGGTGCATGCTACAATAGAAAAGCGTTTTAAAAGAGCATTTGCAGGGCGGCGTAGCTCAGTTGGCCAGAGCATGCGGTTCATACCCGCAGTGTCGGTGGTT
>JAAYGP010000061.1 GCA_012727625.1 Clostridiaceae bacterium | reverse complement strand
TATCTGCAGTGTCCGCAGATGATCCTTTGCAAACTTGCTGGGTCGGCTGAAATCATGATTCTTTATTTTCTTTTCGCCAGTTTCCTTTTTAAAAAGCTGAGCATCAATTTCCCCTGAGCTTAGCTGCATCAGAAGATCGTCTATTTCATTCTGGGACAATATATCTCCCACGGTCTGTTGTCCCCCCTTTTTCCAGAGGATAAATGAGTTCGCTGCCCGAATTTGGCATAAAAAGCTTTGACGCTCTTATAAAACGCTTTACTGCGGGAACATCTGGAGTGTTACCTTATAAATAATCTTTTCCTTTTCCGATTTATTTGCGTTAATTATATCGTTGAAGATATTCAGAAGATCATCCCTGGCTTTGTAGCGCGTTTCCACAAGCTTCGCTTCCGAAAGTGTTATGTTTGCGAAATAATCTCCCACAGCCTCTTCAAGCTCACTCATATACTGATTAACCCGGTTTGTAATATCTGTTTCCTTTTTACGCTTCTCTCCTGCGTCGCATTTAATGGTAACAGACACCATAACAATTGAATCGGGATTTTCAGGCTCACTTTTTAAAGCAAACATCCTTTCCTCACCGTCAAAAAGCTTGAACTCAATCATTTCTTCATCCGGAACAACACGTTCGCTCATACCCTCTATGTTTGTTGCCACCTGATGGTTCGGGTTGTAGGAAACAAATAAAAATATCACCAGAACCGCCAGTGCAAGCGCTAAAACGGCAATTATCGCTAACAGAACCGTGTAGATGCTTCTACTTTCCAAAAGTTCCACCTCTCATCCCGTAAATTAGCTATCGTAACGAAACATAATTTTTTGCTTATATTCTATCACTTTTCGTATTATGTCTTCAACGTCTTCAGCTACTACAAACTTCCTGCCATTGGTAAGGGTAATAACTGTATCAGGAGTAGCTTCAACAGTTTCAATCCATTCGCAGTTTATGAAAAAACTCTTGTTGTTCAAACGCGTAACTTCTATCATATTAATGCCCCTTTCCAATACGAGTCCGGGGTTTAAATGAATGGATCCCCGGTACCGGACAGCGGCACCGGGTTCCACACATTACATAACTTATCTCTTCAGATTAGTCAGCTCCTGCAGTATTTCATCAGCAGTCGTCATAACCCGGCTGTTGGCCTGGAATCCTCGCTGGGTAACAATCATCTCGGTAAATTGTTGTGCCAAATCCACGTTGGACATTTCAAGAGTACCGGGATTAAGACTTCCCGCGCCCTCTGTGCCCGGTTTGAAAGCTCTGTTGAAATCCCCGGAGTTTGATGTCGGAAGGAACAGATTACTCCCGGCTTTCTGCAAGCCCGCCGCATTGTCAAAAACAGCCAGGGCCACCATGCCCAGCGGCTGCTGACGACCGTTGCTGTATACTCCTGTGATAATTCCGTCACTTCCTATGCTGAAAGATGTTAAAGTTCCCGGTGGATACCCGTCCACCTGGGTAGGCTTTACAGAGCTGTCATCCGCAAACATGGAGAGTTTTTCAAAATTCAGTTCAAAATCAAAAGCATCGGCTCCGACACTGTTATCAGGATCAAGAGTTATTATTGGCCTGACATTAAAAGTGCTGTCCGGATCATTTGTTATAATTCTGCCCTCGCTGTCAAACTTTATATATCCCGTGGCATTTGAAGCAGTTGCATTGGAACCGGTTACCTGGTAATACCAGGATGTTGTTGTGACCGGCGGAGTGTCGGATGTTGTTTCGGTAAAGTTCTTCCAGAACCTCACATTCAGCTTGTATTCATTCCCGAGCGCGTCATATACTGTGAGGGGCACGATAAAATGCGGATCTATATTCCTTGAACCGTCATCGGGTATACCGTCCCCGCCAGTGACCGGGTTACCAGCCGCATCTCTTGTATCAGGTATTTGATCAATATCACCACCGTTAACAGGATTTCCGGTATATCCTCCCACAGGCGTGACAGTGGCATCAAGATTTCCAGCAAGAACGGCCTTTGTTGTAACTTTCGCGGCAATGATCCGTTTATTCAGATTATACTCATCTTCATAAAGGTTCAGCGGTTTTATCTCTTCCTGGGTATCAAATATATAGTTTCCTTCATCATCCATTTCATATTTCTGCCACCCAAGAAGGTTTAAACCCTGTGATGTGACCAGGTTTCCCAGCTTATCAATTGAAAAATTACCTGCCCGGGTGAACATTGGTGTGCCTTCCAGTCCGGCGCGCACAATGAAAAATCCTTCTCCTTCAATGGATAAATCGGTGATGTTGTCGGTACGTTGAAGACTGCCTCGTCCCATAAGTGTGTCAACAGCGCTTACATTCATACCTAAGCCTATCTGCATAGGGTTTGTTCCTCCCTTTCCCGTGTTAGGATCGGGTGAACCTGCCCCTGACAATGTCTGGGCAAATATTTCAGCAAATGAAGTCCTGCTTGCTTTGTAACCAACTGTGTTTACATTTGCAATATTGTTACCGATTACATCCATTTTCGTCTGGTGTGATCTCAAGCCTGAAACGCTTGAGAACATGGATCGCATCATAAAAATTCCCCTCCTCGGTTTTCCGTTTCTTCAGTCAGTCCGAAACGGCCAGCCTCCCGATCGGGTCCGGCTGATAAAAACCCTTATTTTTAATATCGGTTAATCTGTTTTTATAATTTAATAAGACCCTTTTGGCTTAATCGGCAAAAACAGCACCATCAATGTTTGTAAAAACATTTTCTTTCAGCTCTCCGCTGTTAACGGCTGTGATCAAGGTCCTGTTCCTTACATTTACCACGAAAGCCATTTTGTCCATAACTACAAGTGTATCTCTTACTCCCTTTGCATCTGCCTTGTCCACAGCGTTAGCAAGTTTTTTTCTTTGTGCCTCCGTAAGGTTTACGTTTCTCATTTCCATACGAAGCCGGGCATGTTTGGATATTGTTATGTCCCGCCCCTCATTGAGCTTGTCTTTCAGAATTTCGGCAAACCCGTCAGCCTTGTGTAAATCCTGTCTTTTATGAACCTTTGCGGGAGTTTGAGGCGCTATCGGTCCTGTGATCGGCCGTTTGCCATAAATCATTATCCTTCACCTCCGGTTTCGGTTGGAACTTCCGTATTCTCATCCGTTCCGGCATCTCCTGTTTCTTCTGTTCCGCCAGGCTCCCCTGTTTCCTCTGTTCCACCAGGCTCCTCTGTTTCCTCTGTTCCACCAGGCTCATTAGTTTCCCCCGGTATTTCCGGTAATTTTCCCTCCAGGTCCCTGATGGCTTTTAAAATTTCACTGAGAAGCTGGTGCTCTGTTGAAACAAGATCCACCTTTCTGGTTGAAACAATATCTTCCACCGGCACTTCAACGTTATCAAGAATTACATGGAAGCATTCCTTTTCCTCATCCCTGACTCCGTCTCTTAAGATACCCGGGATTACTATTGTTTGTCCGGTTTCTGCGTCTTTCGCCCTGAATATAATCTCCCGGCCTTTCATGTTTTCAATGTATTCTTCCACACTGCCGAAAGCATCCTTTTGAACATCGGTGACACTTAAAATAACCTCGTCCAATGTGGCATATATACCGTCCTGCTTTTTCTGAAGCTTTGCAACTATACCATCCATTATATACGGGGAGTCGTCCTGCCCCGCATTGGTCCTTACAGTGCTCAGCAATCCGATCATGCTGTTGTAGCGTTCTATTTCCATTCCCCGGTATCCCAGGGGCGTTTCTGAAACTTTGGTTATCTTATCAACAGGAACGTCCATTCCATCCACGACAAGATAAACCTGTCCTGAAGCCGAACGGACTTCAGACACTTCACCCTCCACGTACCGGATTTCTCCGGTTTTTTCATCCGCAACCGTGGCGGATATGTATTTA
>JAAYGP010000007.1 GCA_012727625.1 Clostridiaceae bacterium | reverse complement strand
CAGCTTTATAGCGCCGACAGCATTTACAATCTTGTCTGAACCCACTTCCCTCGGATCTTCATATTTTATGTTTATACCTGTTTTTGTCCCGGGTCCAACAAAAATTGGTTCCTTTAATAAATATTTTTTGACTGCGTTTGTAAGAGTGTGTGTGAAAGTGGGAACCACTGTGCATATAATAACATCCTTTATCTGTTTGACATCCACATTGGCATGCTGGAAATATGACAAAAATATCAAACCTGTTTCATCAGATGTTCTTTGATAATTTGTTGAAATGCGCCAGTGGTATTTGAGTTCATCACCATTGAATATACCGAAAGTTGTGCTTGTATTCCCGACATCAATGGCCATTATCATTTTCCTCACCCGCCCGCTACTTTTTATTAACTGTCGGATTGACCGGCAAAAAACGCGCGTTAAGCCTCATGGTTGTATAAACTTTTGAGACAGGTTGATTTTACACAAATGGAGAGCTTTCTTTAATGCCCCGAAGCGTAAAAAAGCTTACAACAACCTATACAGCCTTATATTGCACCGCCTGAAAACACGAAAATTATAATCCCAGTTTAATGCTTTGAATCTGTTTTATTTCAAATTGAATGTCCTTTTCAAGCTTTTCAATATCCATTCTTATATCTTCAACAGATTCTTCCCGCTTTGGGTTCACAATCCTTGCCGTCCTGTTTTCCGGGCTGTATTTTTGATTTGTCCTTTTTTGGTATTCACTCCTGTTACTTTTTTGATAATTTGAACGATTCTTATTTCTTTGCATGGCACCTTTCTTATAGTTGCTGTTTGATTTATTATTCCTGTTATTTTGATATTTTATGTTATTACTGTTAATGTTATTGCTTTGAGCCATTACTGTACCTCCCCCAAGTAATATTTCCACATACATTTCTTATGGATATTTCCCCCGACGAAATTGCCTGCCGCTCCCCATCGGCTGTTTCCACCAGAAGGTGACCGTTGTCAAGTACATCAAGCGCTTTGCCTTTCCATTTTTTATCCCCCTGGCAGATATAAATATCGCATCCCAGTGTAACTGAAAAACTCCTCCATATATTCAGGAATTTAGCAGTGCTTCCCTTTTCAAGGAAATCCATGTATAAATCTTCAATTTCCTCAATCACTTTCGCGACTATCCTGCTCCGGGATAATTCAAAATCCGAATGCTCACTCAGGGATGTGGCTATTTTACTTATTTCCGCCGGAAATTCCTCCTGTTTTCTGCATACATTGATTCCAATTCCAAGGATAATTGAATTAATCTTGTCGGGTTCCGCTGATAGTTCTGTCAGAATACCACAAACTTTTTTCCCGTTAAGTAAAATATCATTGGGCCATTTAATACCAGGCTTTGTACGGGTGTATGAATCTATAGCCTTGCATACTGCGCTTGAAGCAGCCAATGTAATAGCCTGCACTTCTTCAGGGGCAATATCAGGTTTCAGAAGAACGGACATATATATACCCTTTTCATCTATTGAAAACCATTCTCTTCCTCTGCGCCCCCTGCCTGCCAACTGCTTTTTGGCAATTACCGTGGTTCCTTCCGATGCGCCTGCTGCTGCAAGACGCTTTAGCTCATTATTTGTTGAGTCAACTTCATCCAGAAAAATAAGGTTTTTCCCTAGAAGTTTTGTATTTAACTGACTGATAATTGCGCTTCTGTCGAATATATCCTGAAAGTCCCGCAGGCAATAGCCCCTGTTTGAAACAGCCTCTATCTGATATCCGTCCTCACGAAGTTTCAATATGTGCTTCCATACCGCAGTTCTTGATATGTCAAAATCTTGTCTGAGAAACTCACCGGATATAAATTTTCCTTTGTTTTCAACTAATTTTTTTAAAATCAAATCTTTCGTATTCAATTTATTCGCTGCCTTTCAGGAGGTACTCACCAAAATCCGGTATTTTTACAGTTACCCGTCTGTTGTTTTCCCTGTCATAAAAAACAGCCAGTTTCCTGTTACTGCTTCTTTTGCATGAAACCAACCCGCTTTGTTCCTGCATTGTTAAAAAACTGTATAATAAAGCCTGGTTAAAATCATCATACCTGTCGTTATATGTCTCAAGTATATTGTTTACATAAAGCACCTCAGAATTTTCATATAAAATCGGCTCATCCATACCCTTTCCCAGACACCTTATCTGATCCGGCAATACAGTCGCAAAAACAAGACATTCGGGCAGTCTGAAAGTTCCGAAGATATAATCATTAAGGGGCACCATGGTATTTATATATTCCTGCCTCAATTCGCCATGCTCAAGGCTGAGGTAATATAAATCACTGTCCGCTACCGCGCAATAATCTGTCGGGACATCGAGTTTAACACACTGATACCGCTCGTCCCTATGCCTTATGTCATCATTCGGATTAAGCCAGGCAACAAAGCAAGGCCTTTCAATTCTATTCCATGACGTCGCCTGATGCCTTGTCTTCCATTCGGACAATTTCAACCCGCAGTCAACAACATCCTCCAGTTTTTCAGTTGGCACATAAAAATACAACGCAGGCATAGATTCTCCCTGTTCTGCTTAACCTCCCGATGTTTTGCATGGTTTGGGAATACTCATCAATGCATGTATAAATTAGTATCTTTCCAGACAATATAAGTTATTGCAGCAGAACCAATTGTATTATATAATACAATTGATTTGTTTGCAAAAGTTTTCTGACAGGCAATAGAAGTGTACTTACTGCTTTCAACAGTTTGCTTTATAGATATTGTGCGATAAAAGAAAGCTTCAGCTTAATGGGTTTCGGCTTACCCAGGTGATTTTGCTTTGCGAAATCGCAACATCAATGTTGCGTATTTTCACCGCTTTGCGTTAAAAAACGCTTGCCGAACTATACAGCTCTTTCAAATGAACTCTTGTTTTCGTTATTGCACAATATCTTGTCTTTGCTTACCTTAACAGTAACGTATGCTTTTATTCAATACTCAGCAAAACTTTTGGTTTTGCATATATCCACAAAACAGAACATCTGACTGGTAATAAAAAATCGGGGTTACAGGTCAGACATACAGAAAAACACGAAATATCATCAGGAAAAAAGTCTATGAAAATACTTTTTGACTTAAACAGGGATCAGTTGAAATCCCTTGCAGAGTACAGAGATGTTTTGGAAACCGGTAAATTTTTTAAAAAGAATTTCTGGCAAAAGGAAAAGGCATTGCCCGGAATAAAACCTAATTGCCAGGTTATCACCCGTTATTGTTTAGAAACCATAGAGGGATTGATGCCGGAAGATCTTCCGTCCTTAAATTTAAAGCAAATTAAGGAAATTCTGGTAAAAAACCGTTTATTCGGAATGGTTCAGTGTGTTTTTAATAATGACATATTAGCGGTATTAAAAAACCCATATCCCAACGAGTTTAAAAAACGCAGATTAGCCGAGTGGATGTGGAGTAAACACGGCACCTGGCAAAACGACAATTATGTTATTGAAGCCGTACAATACATGGTTCTTAAAGAGGGCATAAGAAAGGTTGAGCTGATTCCAGGGTATGACTGGAAAAAACGCCTTTTAAAGTGCAATATATATAATATCCTGTCCCGGTTCAACTGGTCTGTTTTCAACATGTTTGATTTTGTCTATCCCGGCAGGTTTCATCCCGCGGATTTTAAATATAAAACAAAATGGAAGACATCCTCCGAAAAGGATGCTTTAAGAAATGCCCGCCGCCTTATGGACAGAGTTTTTAAGGAAAGCCGTTATACCCGCGAACAGATACTATTAATAAATACCACCGGGTTTAGAAAGCTCGGTTTGACAAGCATGCTCAGAACCGTATTTGACGGGAGTCCCGAAAAGGCAAAGGAATTTTATCTGTACCGCACACAGTATAATAAAGCAAATCTTCTTAAGTTGAAAGAGGAGATAAAAACAGCCAGGATCAACCAACAGAACCAGGTTATCCTCGAAAAACTGAAAAAAGTTGCAAAGGGTAAATACATATATAACCTGCATTCTGATCAGGGGGTCTATTCATATATTAAAAGAAAGGCCGCGGAAAGAAATCTGACAGTAAGTGAGCTTATAGAGCAATTCGGGTTTTGTTATAAAAACGCCAGGGAAGAAAGCACCCGCCTTGATCCTATGCAGATATGGAACTTGCGGAAAAAAAGGCTTACCTACGTTCAAATTGCTGAAATTCTTGGCAGCAACCCAACAACCATTTCATTGATGTGCAAAAGGCACGTTGGCGGTGATCCGCTTATACCAAGGCCTGTTGAAAACTACATAACAATTCAGGAGCTTATGGACAGTTTCCATGTTGATCATAAAACCATAATGAAACTTGTAAGGGAAAAAAATCTTGAGAATCATATGACTATTCGAAACCGTTATCTTAAAAGATCCGAGATAGTACCGGCAATATTGGAGTATAAAAACAACAGCTTTCAGCACCAGGCACTGCTTAACCGCTATGCCGGGTCTTAGACTTGTTTTTTGGCCCGTTACCGAAAAGTATCATTGGCCGTCATACTGTTAACTATATTCCGACAAAGGAAATAAAGTGTTTGGCTATGCTCTCCTGCGCCTTTATTGTTAACCGAATATATTTTTTGGTTAACAATAAAGTGAGGATTAGGCACTTTATATTTTTATAAAAATAATCTATGATATTAATTGTTCAATATTAAGTGCAGGTTAAACTGTATATACCCATGCCCCCCTACAGTTTAACCTATTTCTTTTTTCTTTAATATTTTATTAATCAACCAAATCATTTCTTACAGCAAACACGGCCAATTGAGTTCGATCCACCGTGCCGGTTCTGTCAAACAGGTCGCTTATAATATTACGTATTCTGCCTTCGCTGAGATTTAAACGAACTGCGATTTCTTTGTTACTCTTGCCTTCCACAATGCAGGAAAGAATTTTATATTCGGTGGGGCTTAATTCTATTTTTACCTTTTCAGACGGAACCTCCGATATGGATTGCACCATCGTATCCAAAGCCTTTTCATGGAAAACCGGATATCCTTTGTTAACGCTTTTTATCACGGTTCTGATATGATCCTGTCCTGAGTCCTTTAACACATACCCCTCAGCACCATACCGTATTGCCTCGGTTATATAATCCTGATCCTCAAAAGTTGTAAAGACAATAATCTTTATCGACGGGAAATGGGTTTTAATCAGTTTTGTTCCCTCTATGCCGTCACATTCGGGCATCCTGATATCCATTAAAACAATATCCGGATTAAATTCCCGACAGCAATTAAAAGCTTCCATGCCGTTACCTGCAGCGGCAACAACGGATATCTCCGGGTCCTTTGCCAGAAGCTCCGTTAATATCTCCCTGAAGATAAGGCTGTCATCGGCAATCACAACACGAATAACATTATCGCTCAATATTATACCCCCCCCTGTATATAAAGATGACATCCTGTGAACAGTCAGCACACAGGCAGCTCCGCGATTATATTAAAACCTTTCTCCCCGTCGGAGCCAAAAGATATTTTCCCGCAAAGCTTTGCAACCCTTTCCTCCATTCCTGTCAGGCCATAACCCTTTACTATATTACTGCAGCCAATACCATCGTCAAATATGTATAACCGCACTGTATTCATCTGATTTTTTATTATGATATTAACTGTCTTTGCATTGCCATGGCGTATGGCGTTGGTTATGGACTCCTGACAAATCCGATATATTGCCATCATCCTTTCCGCACATAATTCCTTTAAATTTTCCGATATGGAAACCTCAACCCTTGTGCCGGGGGTATAGTTGGTTTTCATCAGATGATTCATCAAATCCACGAGGCTCACTTTCTCAAACGGCTCCTTGCAGATGTCATTAAGACAGTTGCGGATATCGTTCAGTGCCTGACGGGATAACTCGATACTTTTATCCAATGCTTCCTTTATGTTTGTCTGTTCATCGGTTAATCCCAGTTTGGCGTTTTCTGCAAGAGCAATTAACAAAGTCAGCATATGCCCTACTGTGTCATGAACTTCACGCCCAACCCGGTTTCTCTCTTTCATTATAGCCAATTCCTCAATAGTATTGGACATCTTTTCAAGCCGCTTGTTGGCATCCATAAGCATGTAATTGGATTTAGTAAGCCTTTTGTTTGCTTTGGTCAGCAAAAGATTTTTCTTTTTAATTTCATCAAGCAGTTGCTGTTCCTCTGTAAAATCTTCAAGAATAATTATTTTGCCTGAGGGGTTCCGGTATTTGTCTGCTAAGGTCTTAACTTCAATACTTATAACCTTTTCCTGTATTTTTATCTTTCTTTTTTCAGGCAAAAAACCACTTTCATCCTTTAATAAAACAGGTTCATTATTAAATCCCTTATCACAGTTTTCTCCAAGATAATCTATGATTTTCTGCTCAGTTTCGTATATTTTTAAGTCCAGACCCGGAAGCAGATTATTTACCGCGTCATTTATGCCAACTACAAAGTTCTCCCTGTCAAGTATAATAATTCCGTCGGTCATTGTTTCTATAAAATGTCTTGCCGCGACAGGGTATAAATTTAAAAATTTCTTCTGGTAAACCGCTATTCCAAACAGGATAAAAGAAAGCAAAAATACCTGCGATGTAATATCAGTGCTGCCCGGTACCATTTCCATAATCGTAAATATGTTTGCAGCCAACGGAATCATTACTGCCATCAAAAGGAGAACAACATATTTAAGGCTCTTCCCTGCTTTTTTTCTCATATGTACAAATAAATAAACCGCTCCTGAAAAAATGAAAAAATATGATTCCGCTGTATGTATCCAGAAAACCAGGCCCTTTTTTATTTTAGTTTTAAAGACTACCTCGGAAAAGAACAATCCGTGCCATTCATTGGTAAGAAGAAAGGAGTAGCATATGGCCGGGAAAAATATCATAAATATTTTTAATGCTTTGTTATCGACCAGTTTTGAATGGGTTATATTCAGGCAGAAATAAAACCAGCATGCTCCTATATACACAACAGGTATAAATTTTAATTTTAATGCGATCATTTCCTGGCTTGCATTCCGGGACAACTCTATGGGAATTTCAAATAAATTCCATAAAAGCAGCAGCCCGATACAAGCCATATAACTGTAGGTTGTTTTGGTTCTTCTGCCACTTATAAAAAGGTAAACCAGGATGCTTGTGGCCAGAATAGCACATACAACCTGTATGAATATGCCAAACTGGTACACAATCGATCCCCTTTCTTAAAAATTCGCTGAAAATCATGTCATACTGTTTTACATCCATCCAGATTTATTTTTAACATCAAATTCCGGTCAGTTCAATCCTGCCCCAGGCTCCCATATCATTTCCCACGACTATAAGAATACCTGAAATACCTTGTATTTTCCTTATCCTATTTATAGCCGGCTCTATATCCTTTGCAGTTTTTACAATATTTCCCGCTACGGTCGCCGTCGCATCAGCAAGACATGCATCCTTTGACAACACTACGGCTGCATCGGCTTTCCCGAAACTTAACGAATGTCCCACCGTTCCTGATGAGGTACAAATACCAACCGGAAGGTCTTCCGGCCTTAATTTTATACCAATTTTCCCCGACAATTTCGAATTACCCGCAAAAATACTGACAATTCTTTCTTTTGAACCTGCCAGATATATATCTCCCCCGTTTTCAATTATCAACTCATCGCTATAAGGCATCAAATCTTGCGCAACATACATACTGATAGCTCCGGCCACAGCTGCCATAGGGCCCACACCCGCCATCTTCGCAGCATTGCACATATTTTTTATAATCAGGGGCGCATCCATAAGAGGCTCAATCGGAGTCAGACTATGTAAAAAAACCGGCTGCCTGCGGATATAATCCTCAATAAGCTGCCGGTATTTTATAATGCTTTTGCCCGCCTCTTTGCTTAAATTTTTAACTGCTCCTATATATAAATCGGTTTGCTTTACCTTTACAGCAAAGTAAACTAAATTTTTACCATAAATATAGTTTCTGTATTTACGCGGTTCCGCTCCAAAACCCATAAAATCATCCTGTCTTTTTCGTTGTAAAACCTTTTGCATTGCTTTCATAAGCAAGAGTTTACTGTTAACAGGCCAAAGTTTACTGAAGTTCATCAGCAAAGCCCATTGGGTGATTTACTGCACAAATAATTGGTGCCTGGCTTTTGCTGAACAGGATTACTCCCTCTGGGCAAGACACATAACATTAAGAGGACATGCCTTTACACACAGACCGCATACAAGGCATTTTTCCTTGTCAAAACTTAATGTATAATCGGGTTCACCGATGGTAAGAGCTCTGGATGGGCATACTGAAGTACAGGCACCGCAGTGAACGCATTTTTCCTCATCCCATGTAAGGGTGCCGTTAAAAATATGGCAGGTTATACCCATTTCTTCTATATATTTGAGCGCATCATCAATATTGTGCGTTTCCCCCGTCAACTCAACAATCAATTTACCGGTTTTATTAAGACGGACATCCGCGTGAAGTATATTGACCTCAAGCTCAAATACCCGAACCAATTTTGTCATCAGGGGAAAAGTAACCTTTGACGGCGGGAATGTTAAACTGACTTTTATTGTATTAATATCAATCACCCCTCACATCCAGCTTATTCAAACGTTCCCCGGTCTTTGGGAGCAGCTCCGCAGGCTCCGAAATTAAAAATTCGCCCTTTAAAATCTGTTGCTTAAGGATGTCGGCAATCTCTCTGGCAACTTTCATGCTGGACAGGGGAGCTGTGGGAACCTTTTTACCGTTTATTACAACATTGCCACTTCTAAGCTCATGGTACGAAACCAGCTGTGAAAAGGAAGTCGCACCGCTTTTGTCCACAATATATGTGAATATATCCTTGTCCGATACGGAAGTTTTTGCCGCCATATCCTCATCCAGAACAGGAATGGGAATACCAACACCTACAAACAGCGTTACCCCGTATTTTTCATATATTGCCGCCCTGACAAACCTGGCGGACATTTTTTTCATGTCACCTATCAGTGCCAGAGTTCCGGCTCCGCCAACAGGTGTTCCGTTTGGCATCCGTTCCTGTCCGGGATCATGCTGAGTCCCCTGATATGCCACATAACCCTGTGCACCGCCTAAAAACACCCTCGTCCCGATACCGATGGTACGGTATTCCGGATCATTCAGCAGGGGGCTGAGTTGTCCTGAGGTACAGTAGGTGACATTTCCGAAATTTGGAAGCAATGTGCCCATGTATGTATATATTGTTTTATTGGTCGAATTGGTACCCGCATAATAGTTCTGATAACAATTCCGCGGGTTGAACATAAACGCCTGATTCACATTATCCCTGTTAATTGTGGTTGTAATGCTTTTTCGGGGATAGCAATCGGTGCCATAGCTTTCAGCATACAGCCTGATGTCCTTGCCGCTGATAAAATCCTCCATAACGTGGGCACCGCCATATGCCATTCCCTGGCTTTCAGACAATTCCGTAGCGCCAATGTATGCGTCAACCGCAGCAATTCCCGCATATGCCATAACATCATTAAGCCAAACCCTGGTCATTCGGATTGGGGGGCTGGAGTGTCCGAAATTAATAAATGCGCCGCTTGAACACATGGGACTGAATGTCCCCGTGGTGACAACATCAACTTTTTGGGCAGCTTTTTTAGTGCCCATTTCCTCAACAATTCCGATCATTTCCTCGGCAGTAACCACAACAGCAGTTCCATTTTTTATTTTCTCGTTAATTTCCTCTATTGTCTTCACTTTGATCGCTCCTATGGCCTGAGTTTGTAATGCTATTGCCTACAGGTCCTATAATATAAACATTTTTGAGTATTATAACACATAATTTATTGCAGTGCTATAATAAAGATATTTATGGTCCATTTCTTAATCCATTTGTAATCTGTTTTTTTGGAAAATATGCTATACTGTTTTTATAACAAAGCTGTAATTTGTCCAATAATTCTGTATGAGGTCAGGTTGCATATTCAGCTATGCATATCTTGCCGGCAAAACAAAGGGAAAGGTGTGATTTTATTGTTAGACACACTCAGAAATATATATTTGCAGGTCCAGGGCTTTGGAATGGTAATTATTGTTGCAACATTTTCCATCTTTGCTATCTCTTTTATTCTGAATTTAATCATGCGAAAAAAATATATTTATATTCTGGAGGATCTTCTGGATTGGCGCCGCAGAAAGGAAAGAAAATTTCACTGTGATATTCTGAATAAAATAATTGAAGATTACATAAATACCGCGCAGGGAAGCTTAACCGAGGTGAATACCCAGGCAATAATTGAAAAGAATTTTAACTTGCGGCTTCGGGGCCTTGCACTGGGAGAACGTTTCATTAAGAACACAAACTCTCTTTTAATAACCCTTGGGCTTTTCGGTACTTTTGTCGGACTTACGGCAGCCGTAGGCGAGCTTGCGGGTATCTTTACAAGCATGGAATTCATTGAACTTATAGAAAGCGCCGGCATTGAAATGCTTTTAAACCGTCTTGTGGCTTCTCTTCAGGGTATGTCTGTTGCTTTTGTTACAAGCCTTGTTGGGGTTGGCTGCTCAATTGTAAATACAATTTTTCTGACCGCGGTCAACGCAGGGGCAAGCAAGGAAGACCTTATGGTGCAGATTGAAGAATATCTTGACAATCATATGTCAGTCGTTATATCAAAGGATAAGGAAACCGAATATACAATGATGAACAGCATCCTCAGGGAAACTTTCATGGAGTTCGGAGACAAAATCCAGGCATCCCTTAAGGACACCGTTGAAAGCTTTGGACAAAAGCTTACCACGGTTGTGATGGATGTAAATGTATCAAGCCAGACTCTTGATGCAACTGTCGAGAAATTTGACAGATCTCTTGAAAATTTTGCTTCAAATATGAGAGATCTGAACGAGTTTAATATAAATATGCGAAACAACATAGAAAGAATGGACGTAAACTTCATCAAAGTTACGGAAGCCCTTACCAAATCATCGGATATTGTAGTTCAGAATTACAACAGCATTGAAAGCTTTTCAAATAACATCCGCGAGGCAGCTGATGAAATGTCTGCGTACAACAGACAGCTTGTCAGCGACATAAGCCATCTTATAGGTGATGTATCATCAACCGTTCAGGTTGTGGAAAACCTTGCGGCTTCAATGAATAATACCATGCAGCAGCATGCGAGGGATTTGGAAATCTACCAGGAAAACTTTACAAACATTATGACAAAACTCAGCAATGAAATAAGCGGGCTTGGACACCATGCCGCTGATTCTTTTTCAAAATCTGTTTTAAGCATCAGCGAAGAATTGACACAAAAAATGAAAGAATCAATGGAAGACAGCTTAAAAGAGATCTTCCAGCTGCTTGACAAATTCCGTGAAAACCAGGGAATGCTTGCTAAAACAATAACACTACTGCCTGATCAGGTGCTTACATATAATGAGGTGGCGGTTGCCAAAATAGACCGATTATTGTCTGAATTTATGACAACGGAATCCAATAAATAGTAAGCTTCTTTCGAATAGTCCGGCATAACTGTCTGGTTGATTTTGTAAAAGGGAGGTTTTCACCCATGAAAGCGCGAACCCGTAATTTTAAAAAACATGAAGAACCCGCCCACTTTTGGCCTTCTTTTACTGATATTATGACCACAATTGTACTCGTTCTTTTTTTCCTTGTGTTTATTGCCTATCTGCAGCAGGTTTTAACAGTATCCGTTTGGAATCAAAGGCTTGATGAGAAAAAGAGCGAACTTTCGGCTTTGAACGATGAGCTTAAAAAAGCCGGTGATTCACTGGAATTAAAAAAACTTGAAATATCCGAAAAAGAAGACGCTTTGCGCATAATGGAAAATGAAGCAGAAAGATTAAAGGCGGAAGTTGAGCAGGGAAAAAGGGAACTGGCCATCTCTATGGAAAAACTTCTGGAACAGGAGAGGATTATTGCCAACAGCAATCAGGAGTTGGCTGAATTAAGGGCAAAACTTCAAAATATATCCGTACTGCGCCTTAATATTTTAAAACAGGTAAAGGCTTCAATTGAGGATGAAATCGGAACCTCCTACACCCCGGACGGCGAACCCCTTGTCAGCATAGATAACAACGCCAATCTTGTTATTAATAACAGCCTTTTGTTTGCGAAGAAATCCTCTGAAATCTCTCTGGAGGGACAGGCTTTACTCAGCCGCTTTGCCGTTGCCTTTGAAAAAATTCTTGATGATGACAACATCCGGGAATACATCGACTCAATTAATATAGAAGGCCATGCCGACATTGACGGCTCATACCAGAGCAACTATTCCCTGTCGTGTGAAAGAGCATATTCTGTTATTAACACCATGATGCAGAAAAACCCCACACTGGAAACAAAATATGGTTCATTCTTTGCGGCAACAGGCTATTCTGAATTCAGACCAATTGACCCCGGAGAATCGGAGCAGTCCAAAACAAAAAACCGGCGCATACAGATATCCATAACAATAAAAGATACCCATGTTCAGAAAATAATTCAGGAATATCTGGACGAAACGCAGCAGAACATTGAAAATCCGTAGAAAGAACCGGGGGTGGCCTACTTGCTTGATCAGAAGCTTTTAATTGATATTCATATAATTAAATTTCAGGACTATGTCCGCAGGAAACCAAACCGCCCCTTTGGTTATTATGGTCTTGGTGTGCAATACAAACTCGCCGGGAAGCCAGCCATGGCCGACAAACTGTTTACGGATGCCCTGAAACATGACCCTCATTATATTCCTGCATTATTGGGCAAGCTGGAAATTCTTCTTGATGAAAAGCGGTATGCTGCCGCGGCACGGTTTTATGACAAAAACAGGGCCTTGTTTTGCAGGAAAAAAATATACATTAAACGCATTAACCGAATGACAAGCAGTCTTTATATGTCCAAATCAACAAGCATGCGCGGAAAAAATCTGTTTTCCCGTCTTGTTTTAAAAGAGAACCAGATATTTTTAACCAGGATACAAACCAAATCCAAAAATAATCCTGTTTCGAATATTCTTCTTTCCATATTCCGGCTGAAAAGCGGCAGAAAGGACGAAAAAACCCTGAATCTTTTCAGATTTTGTCTGGAGCTTGATGAAATAAATGATAAATTAAGATGGGATTTGCTCAAGGTTCTGTCCGAAAAGGAACCGAAACTTCTGTTTACAGGTAAAATTGCCGGTCTGTTCTCCTCAATACCTGAAAATGCTTTTGGTACCGATTATGCAGACTTTCTGATGATCAATTTTATAAATTCCGGCAATGTGAAAAAGGTTATGGGTGCATTCTCCGGTTACCTGGCGAAACATATGGCACCCGGGAAAAAGGTTCTCTGGCGCTATCTGTATTTTTTGAGAGAGCGGAACATCTGGGATCCGTCCCTTTCCTACTGCTGTCAGAAGCTTATTGATAGCGGATGGGGCGACCATCTTGTGGCCGGCACCATAAAAGAACTGTATAAAAGGGGCATGTGGGATAATTTAAAGGAAATGGAAAATTATTTATCCCTTTATGAGTATGCACAATATCCATGATTCTGCAGACTTCGGCTGTTAACCTGCTTTCGTTCGTATAGACATACAAACGTTACTGTTCTCACCCTGATTCAGTTACTTAACAGGACAGATATTGTGCAATAGCGGAAAACAGGCTTCATTCGTAAGTTCAGCAGGCGTTTTTAAACCAAAGCGTTAAAAATACGCAACACCAATGCAGTGCATTTTGTAGATCAAAAGCATATGGAAAGCCTAAACTTGCAAAAATGCATATGAAAATAATTATACATCTCTATCTCTGAGCTTCATTCTGCTGAAATTTCCTCTATTGACAATATCTTTTTACAGAACCTGTGAACAGTAACTGCAATCCAAAACCATTATAGAATACTATGTATCATATGTGGTATTTGTGTGAACATTATGATAAAGTAAATACGGGGCTGTTTCACTGATTAAAAAATAAGCTGTCCGTTATACATATCACAGTTGTTTTTTAATGTGTGGAAAGGAGTTCTTTTATGGTAAGTGAAGAGATCGGAATAAAAATATTCGCAGGTAGTTCCAGTATAAATTTCGCCAGGAAAATGTGCATGCATTTGGGAACAGAAGTTGGAAAATCACAAACCATCACATTTTCAGAGGGTAATACTTTCGTAAAAATACTTGAAAAGGTCAGGGACAAAGACGTTTATATTGTTCAGACAATCGGGGTTAAACCCAATGATGATTTTATGGAACTTCTGTTTTTGATAGATGCTTTTAAAAGAGCAAGCGCAGGCTCAATCACAGCCATAATTCCCTATTTCAGCTATGCCAAGGGTGATAAAAAGGATGAGCCCAGGGTTTCCATCAGAGCAAGAGTGTGCGCTGACTGCCTTGAAATTACTGGAGTGGACAGAATAATCACAATGGATTTGCACAGCCCGCAGATCCAAGGATTTTTTAAAAAACCTGTTGATCATTTATATGGCATGTTTCCGTTGTGCAACTATATCAAATCAAAAAACATAAAAAATATGGTTGTTGTATCACCTGATGCCGGATTTGCCAAAAATGCAAGAAGCTATGCAAATCTGTTAAAGGCTCCTGTTGCCATTGGGGACAAAACACGTCTTTTTCATGATGAAAACGCCGAGGTATTTGGTATAATCGGGGATGTTAAGGGTAAAAACGCGATTATTGTTGACGACTTCACAATCTCCTGCGGCACTTTAATTGAAACAGCCCGGGTTTTAAAAAGTCACGGCGCGGAAAAAATCTATGCCTGCGTATCTCATGCACTGCTTAAGGATAAAGGACTTATAGCTCTGGAAAAAAGCCCCATAGAGGAGATTATAATCACCGATACCGTGGAAAATCCGAAAGCTTTCGCACACCCAAAGATAAAGGTGGTGTCAGTCGCGGGGCTTTTTGCCGACGCGGTCAGGATTATTCATAACAAAGAAAGCCTGAGCCGTTTGTTTGATATAAAAAGTACCCATTTTGACAAGCATTCCTGCGACTGATGGTCAGACGACAGCACCTTTTTCTCCATTTATCCTTATTATTTCAATAAGCAGGGAGCTTACCTTCACCAGATCGGAAATTGCGATCTGTTCCTGTGTGCAATGGACATTAGTCATACCTATGCTTATATCAACAGCAGGGATTCCTTTATTGTTTATCACGGTGGTATCACTCAACCCGCCGGTTGAATGGAGGCTCAGTTTGATTCCAAGCCTGTCCGTAGCCTCTTTCATCAGCAACAGAACGGGATGATCCTCCGGAATGTTATATCCATCATGATTTCTGTTAATGTCAAACTTGACTGTACATCCCTCTCCGGTTGCAACTTTTTCAATGGTATCTGTTATATGCTTTGTATATTTGTTGATTTTGTCTTCATATATGCTTCTTATTTCACCCTCCATGGTTACTTCATCAGGTACAATATTTCTTGATCTTCCGCCGTTGATTACACCAATGTTGCAGGTGGTGTCCTCATCAATTCTGCCCATAAACGGAAGAGACGCAATTGCTTTTGCCGCGGCATAGATGGCATTGGTTCCTTTCTCCGGACAAAGCCCTGCGTGTGCGGACTTTCCCTTTATGGTAATGGAAAACTGATTATAATATGGAGCTCTTATGGCAGCTGATCCTACCGGACCGCTATCATCAAGAACATATGCGAATTTTGCCGGTATTTTTGAAACATCAAGCTCTTTTGCGCCTAAAAGTCCTATTTCTTCTGCAATGGTAAAAACAGCGTACACATCCCCGTGAGGGATGTTCTGTTCCCTGATAACCCTGATGGCTTCAAGAATGCAAGCCACCCCTGCCAAATCATCGCCGCCTAAAACCGTATTTCCGTCACTTTTTATAATATCACCGTCAATAACGGGAACTTTGCCGTGTCCGGGCTCAACAGTGTCCATATGGGCTACAAATAAAAGCGGCTCGGCATTTATTGTGCCCGGTATTTTTACAATAACATTCCCCGCGTTTCCGCCAATTGCTTCTCCCGCTTTATCCTCCTTTGGGCTATAACCCATCCTGGTTAATTCTTCCTTGATTATGTCGGCCATCAGACGTTCCTGTTTTGAAACACTGTCTACCATAACCAAATCACAGAAATTTTCAACAAGTCTTTCTTTATTAATCATGGCAACCTCCGTATTTTAAAATTAATAGCACTTTGCTTCGAGACCATTCAGACCGCATATAAAAAGTGGGTACATATCATATCGTTATATTCCTGTGGAGCCGAAACCTCCGCCACGGTTATTCCCGATTTCGGAAACTGATTCCACTATGCGCAGTTTCATTCTGGGAACTTCCTGTAAAACCAGCTGGGCAATCCTGTCACCACTTCTGATCTGGTAAATGCCGTTTTTGTTTCCCTTTGTTTCAAGGGTATAAATTTCGCCACTTGCTGCACTACTTAACCGGGAAGTATTTGTTACAATAATCCCCACTTCGTCTCTGTAGCCACTGTCAATAGTACCGGGGGAATTGGAAACCCTTAATGGTGTGTTTAAAGAGATACCGCTTCTGGGTCTTACCTGTATTTCAAAACCCACCGGAATGGCAAACTTTAAGCCTGTGGGAACAACCACAGTCTCTCCCGGAGCTATTTTTACATCTTCAGCGGCGCATACATCCATTCCCGCGTCGTTAACGTTGGCATACCCAGGAACTTTCGCTCCTTTTCTGCATATTTCCAAAGCCACCTCTATTTCTTTCATACAATCACCCGCTATCATTTTTTTATCATGGCGTAATGCCGCCTCAACTTAAATAATGCCGTCAAAAAGCTGTCATCTGTCTGAGATGTCAGGCATTATAAAGGAATTTAAGCAATTCACCCTGAAAAAGTGTCCTTTTGTAAAACTTCTTTTCTTACCTTTTCCATTATACAGTTTATACGCAGAATTATTAACAGTTTTTCACTGCCATAAATCCATTGCCCGGCGTAAAAATCACATAGGATACTTATTTCCTCATTACTTTCATCCATAATTCCGATTCTCAGAATATCCACATCTGTATTCTTAAGAGGGCTGATGTCATCAAGCATCAGCCTGCTGCTGTTAAACAGCGTGGTTCTTTTTAATACGGGATCTGTTCTATATAAAAAGCGTTTTCCGGCACGATCCGTAATATATCCCTCACATTTATCGCAGGTTAAGCATTTCCTCATACATTCCCTTCCGCCGCTTCCGGGGCAATATTCCATGGTCATCACGGGGATTTCTCCGTATACATACACCTCAAGGGGAATACCCGGTGATTTTATCCGGCGTATTTCATTAATATTCAGTTCAGGAGAAAGAACGATGCTGGACGGGGAATATGTTTCAAAAGAAAAAACCGTCCACGAATTCAGAACATTGATCTGAAAATCCAACGCTACAGGCATTTCCGGAAACTCCGTCCTGACGCGCCTTAAGCTTTCCATATTGCCGGCAAGCACACCATCTGCCACACCAATAAAGGGTTCCATCCTTTTTATTACCCAGTCCATCTGATGATCGCGTAAAACCGCAGGCAGCCATAAATACGCATCCCGTATATGCTTCTTTGCCGCTTTAAGATGTTCAGGTCTTGCTATGGGTATGTAAACCCTGTTTGCATCAAGCCCCTGCCAATTAATATTATCCGGGATGCTATGGAAAAACAGGCTTATTTCCTTTTTATTCGACACTTTCTGAGCATTTCCCGGGAAATATGTCGCATGAGGATCTATTAAAATTTCCGTTCTTTTTATGGAATCCTTTCGCTTAACGTTTAATTTAGTTAATTGCGTAACTCCTTAACCCTTTGTTTTACTTGCTTTGCAGAGAGTGGTTAAACCTCTCT